>CAZTER010000257.1:0-3801 GCA_964612045.1 uncultured Bdellovibrionales bacterium | reverse complement strand
ATCAAGAAAACTTCTTCTGCTAGGAGAAATTTTATTGGCAGCATTAGCAATTAACAATCGTCTGATTTAAGGTAGCGAAACTTCCTCATCTCCAATACATAGCGCATACAAACGATATAATAATTCAGCATTAATACTGTAGAAAAATCTTTCTATGCTCCGACTGAACAGGAGCTCCTAACAACGTGAAACTAGATTTCAGTTGTAAATAAACACCTAAACAAAAAAACACGAACAACCCTTCGGCAGACTCAGGGCAAACAAGCTCAGGATAAATAATCTTACTGCGGATCTATTTAACTAACCCTGCGCAGATCTTCTCTCTTCATCAATTGCGCTGAAGACCTGTCTTTCATTCTCATTGTAAACTTCTGGATAGAACCAATGAATTACGATCTCGTAACCAGAGATTCTTTCACCTTGAGGGTCTGCTGGATTTGGAGCATCCCAATACTCGATTGTTGGATGAAGGTCTTTCTCAACACAGAAATCCCACAACTCTTTTGCAGGGCCTTTTAACATATAGTCCTGCATATGACCTGGTCGATAAGGTTCTTGGCCAGGATACTTAGTTATATCTTTCTCAATATTAACGTCATCGCCTTCTCTAAAGCTGAAGACTGAAGCATATGTTCTTGCACAAAGCGCTTCTAATACAGCTTTGACTGGTATCATCTTGATTGCCCACTCGCCTGCCTGCTCTGGTGTTGCCTTCTCTACTTTTGAGCTAGGGTTGAAATGAATTACGATATTCCAACCACTCCAATCAGCATCGGTTGTTAAACCGGCCCAAAAATCTAAAGTCGGCTGACACTCTGGACCATACTTCTCAGATGCCCTAACACAATGATCCCAAACGATCTTAGAAACACCTGTTAACCATTCAGGCTCAATTGCACCGACTGTACCGTCACTCTCAATATCGCGTGGCGGAATACATGCGAGAACAGCGTGAGAGCTACCAAGCATACTTGCTAATCGTGCACGTGTTGTAATCTGTTGAATAATTGAATCTGCAATTTCAGCATAAAGAGCAGGATTTCTTCCATCCAATACAGCTTCAGCTGGTCCACGAACCTGTCTAAATAATTCGCGCCATCCCTCAGGATCTACTCTCTCGATGATACTTGGATCTAGCTCAATCTTGGACAAAATATGTGGAGGTAATACCTGTCTGATATCTCCAATGCCGTAGCGATTATTAGAATCAGCCTCGGCGCCTATGGCCAAAGCTCCAGGAACTGGCCCAAGCGTTGCACCTGCTTCATTTTTTGGATCTGCAGTAACTTCTAATCCCATACTATCCTCACTCAATTACAGAAATCTTTAAAAACCCAACGCATTCTTAAGGTCATCCGGCATATCATCCAAGGTATCATCTAGCGATGCCTGCGCCTTCTTCAACTTAGCTGCCGGAGGAAGAGCCTGCTCATCCATTATAGCCTTAATTGCATCGGAACAGGACATATCTTTTCCTTTGTAGCTGAAACTACTGGTATCGGTTGAATCTATCAATGTATCAATAGCTGTCTCCATCCGTGCTCTGAAACACTTCTCAGCTTCATCTTCATCATCCGGAACAAGATGTCGCTCAAGATAGGTGGATTTAAGGGCATGTCGAAGGGTCTCTACCATCGAAACTTGGCCATCGCCCCCTACTATCTGAGAGTTATATAGAGAACGAGCAACCTGAGCGATGTCGTCAGAGGAGCCCATGACCTTCTCTTCCTTCTCTGACTCCTCAGGATCTTCTTTAAGTGCGCTGCGATATTCAAGATGGAATGTCTTAACAACATCAGATAGCAACTTAACTAGGTCTGGATTCTTCTGGTATTCAAAGTATGTATTATCACCAGCGGTCGGTGGCTTTCCAAGTTTATGTCCGATCATCTTACGACACATCTTGCCCCAGCTCTCTTCACAGAGATCTCCCAAACGTGCCAATACACAACCACGAACAAAAGCTTTATCTAGAGGTTGTCTATCTTGGAAACCAGAACCATCAACTGGGTTAGCTGAACATACCATCCAGAACTTAGGTCCTGCATGAATTACCTTTCCGCCATCTGGCCACAAGGTAAACTTCTTGGCCATCTGTCTTCCATTACCACGCAGAGCAAGCAAGATATTTATAACAGCTGGCTTAGCCATTGTAATTTCTTGGATGTGAAGAATAGTTCCATCTCCACCTTTCTCTGGATAAACGGTCTCTCCTGTTCCACTGTTTTTAGTCGCTGTCATTGCTTGAGGAATTGCACCCCATTGAATTTCAAATGGACTTGATGATCCGGTTGAAACTCCAGCATTTCTCAACAATTCATTGAATTTATTTGCGATGAATCCAGCTCTACTTGCTTCTGGCAATGACTCTGCTTGCGCAGTAGCTAACTTAAGTTGGCTTTGACCAAAGTCACTCTTAATAAAATCTAGAAACTGTGCTGCATCAGCAGGTGAAGCTCCACCAGAAGTACGAGGAACCGGCTTAGCAGTTAGATCTGCAACATCAGATTGTCCTGTACAATCAAATGTTACTGGTTCAATTCCTGCGCCATTTAAGAAATAAGAAAACGCGTTAACACAGAAGCTTTTTCCGATCGAAGATTCACCTTGGATAATTAATGGCATCTTCTGTTGATAAGAATCAGCACATAAAAAGATCATTTTGCAGGTCTCTTTTGTCCATACAATTCCATCACGAATCTCTTCGAATTGATCTTTTGTAAGAACAGTCTTTAAGGTCTTAATTGGAGATGCTTCATCATTATATGGATTGCCGAAATGAATTACAGGTTGAGTCGTTCCATCTGGATTTGAGATCTCATCCCAAACAGCTCCACCGACATAATCACCCTCAACATCGGTACGTTTTAATTCACGTTTTACTCGCATGTCCCTCTCAATAGGAGTTTCACTTCGTGCGCTGAATGACACTGTAGAAAGTGCTGGTGCGTTACTCTCTAATCTATCTAATAATCCCATCTAACTCTCCCAAGTCTGACCAACACTACCGCTTCATCATATCTTCAATCTTTCTAATGATATCATCCGCGTTTGAGTAGTCAAAAAAGCGTTTTGGATACCTAACTGCCAATTTAACAAATAATTCTAATGTCTTAGCGAAGGTTCTTTCACTTCTGCCACCTATGGATAGGTTACCAAATGAGTAAGGATATACTTTGTTTTTATCCTTGGTTCCTGGACCAATTCCAAAGTGAACAACGATTACTTTGCCTTCCTCTTTGATGGTTTCCAAAACAGAGCGAAGTTGATCCAGAGTTCCACTATCGCTATCAGAGATTACAGGTAGAAACTTAAACTTCTCTTTTCGTTTTATTAATTCGCAATATGCAGTCCAAATTGCATCAGCATCCTGAGTACCGCCACATACCTGCAATACCGCACCAAGATTCTTCTGCACATCTAAACTCTTAATCTTATCTTTGAAATCTTTTATTACATAAGTTCCATCGGAGAAGACCCACTGAGCATTTGCTATCTTTAAACGCTCCCAATCAAATAACTTAGCGAGGAAAACAGATGCACGATAAGCTTCAGCAGCTTTATCACCCGCCATTGAAGTTGAGCGATCAATTAAAGTTCCAAATGCGTGGCTGATCTCAATCGGATCTTTCCATCCGATAAACATTTCAGGAAGAAGATGTGGTTCCTGTTCTACGCGCATCGCCTTGCCCATATCTAGTCTTCCGCGGGAAACTCCTGTGGCAAGATCAGCATCTTCAGTCGGTGTCAAAATTCTTCTAAATACATGTTTAGATTTCTCAAGTTGAACAGCGATCTGAC
>CAZTER010000256.1:0-3806 GCA_964612045.1 uncultured Bdellovibrionales bacterium | reverse complement strand
ACTTAAGTATTACCTCACTAGTGAAATAATACTTCACTAGTTAAAAATTCTCTTATTATGCTAAATGCGACTCCGATTCTCCGTGCTTACTCCAAGATCAGATTGGCTAAGATCAATAAGGCCTGTCCTAAGATTACTCAACAACGGCAACTGTTAGAGCTGATCTCTCTCGCAAAAGATACCAAGTTTGGAAAGAAGCATAACTTTGCTTCAATCAGATCGATCTCTGAATACCAAAAGAATGTACCTCTTAGAACTTACGAGCAATTTTGGAACGAGGAGTTAAAAGAACACTTTCCTGTTTTAAATGATATTACCTGGCCTGGAACGATCCCATTCTTTGCAGTTAGCTCTGGAACCTCATCAGGAAAAACAAAGTACATACCTGTCTCCCATGAAATGGTTAAATCCAACACAAAAGCTGGAACAGATCTTTTAATTCATCACCTCAACAACCGGCCGAATTCACAGATCATGGGAGGTCGATCCTTCATGCTTGGAGGAAGCACAGATCTTGTTGAAGCTGCCCCAGGAATATTCAGTGGAGATCTCTCTGGCATTGCAGCTAAAACATTACCGTGGTGGGCGAAGCAAAGATTTTTCCCTCCTGCTGAAATGGCCCTAATAAAAGATTGGGAGGAAAAGATTGAGAGATTTTGTCAGGAATCCCTCAAGACTGACATTCGAATGTTCGGTGGTGTTCCAAGCTGGATGCTAATATTCCTGAAACGGATGTGGGATATTAAACCAGAGGCAACAGGAACAATTCACAAGGTCTTTAATAATCTTGAATTACTCGTCCATGGCGGAGTTAATTTCGCACCATACTTTAAGCAGTTCTCTGAGATTCTTAATGGATCGCACGCTGAATTACGTGAGGTTTATCCTGCGAGTGAAGGGTTTATTGCCGTCGCGGATCGTGGATATGGCGATGGTCTTCGCTTAATCTTAGATCATGGAATCTTCTTTGAATTTATTCCGCTAGAACAACTTGGCTCTAGCAATCCTAATCGATACTGGATCGGAGATGTCGAAGTCGGCAAAACCTACGCAATTGCGTTAACAACCTGTGCTGGCCTCTGGTCTTATGTGATTGGAGACACAGTAACCTTCGTAGATCGCAACACACCTCGCATCCTTGTATCTGGACGCACCTCTTATTTCCTTTCCGCATTTGGTGAACATTTAGTTGGTGATGAAATTGAGAAATCTGTGAGCTTGGCAGCTCAAGAGATCTCACGATCTGTAACAGATTTTTCGGTAGGCGCTCTCTATCCAGCGAACGTTAATGAACTTGGTGGACATCTATTTATTGTTGAGTTTGAAGGAGGAAAACCTTCAGAGGATGAAATACAAAAATTTGCAACCAAGATTGATCATACACTATGTGGGTTAAATGATGACTATGAAGCACATAGAGCTAGTGGATTTGGGTTAAATCCACCGAAAGTCCGAGTGGTTCAATCTGGAACTTTTGCTGCATGGATGAAGTCGCGTGGAAAACTTGGGGGACAGAATAAGGTCCCAAGAATTATTAACGATCGTGATCTTTTTGATAATCTCAAAAATTTTACAGAGTAGAGTTTGAAAATGAGCGAAAAGAGTACTAGCAAAAACAAGAAGCGTTGTGATTGGTGTGGTGATGATCCGCTTTATGTTTCATATCACGACAAAGAATGGGGAGTCCCATCAAAAAACGATCGGCATCTATTTGAGATGCTAATCCTCGAAGGAGCCCAAGCTGGTCTCTCCTGGATTACAGTACTAAGGAAACGTAAAGAATATAAAAAAGTTTTTAAGAATTTCGACCCAAAATTAGTTGCAAAAATCTCGAAACGCGAGCAACAACAAATCCTCAAAAATCCTGGAATCATCAGGAACAGATTAAAAGTAGAGAGTGCAGTTATTAATGCTAAAGCTTTCCTTGAAATTCAAAATGAGTTCGGAACTTTTTCGCGTTACCTATGGAGTTTTGTAGATAACAAGCCGGTAGTAAGTAACTTTAAGAAACTAGGGGAACTACCAGCTCGCACTAAAATCTCCGACAACCTATCAAAAGACCTAAAAAAAAGAGGCTTTAAGTTTGTTGGAAGCACTATCTGTTATGCATATATGCAGGCTGTTGGACTAGCTAACGATCACCTGACCAGTTGTTTCTGTCGCAAATAACCTCAAGCAAGCCCTGCACATGCCATAGATGAGCATTTTATTGCATTTAAAAATGCAATAAAATCAACTAGTTAAAAAAAATATCTGTTTGATAGATAATTCAACTCATTGATTTCTGAGCCTTCCTCGGAGTAACCTGTATCCAACTTACTTCCCGTTTCTGGGGAGTATTTCCAATCTCATTAGGAGGTAAAAATGAATAAGCTTAATAAACTAAGCATTGTGTGTGCAGCTTTGGCGGCATCAACACTTTGCGCAGATGCTTTTGCTGATGGCAGAAGAGATCTTTATTTTCAACAGGCTACAGAGCGTTATTTCAACCTTCCACAGGGCGCTAGAACAGCAGGTATGGGCGGAAGCTCAGTAGTTACATCTTCTGATTCTACAAGCGTTGTTGGAAACCCAGCAGGTCTTGGATTCCTTAAGGGCGCAGAGGTTTCTGCTTCTTATGGTTACGACACCTTAAGTGGAAATGAGCACCCAACCTACGGAGAAGTAGAGCAGAAGACAAATAGCGGTATGGTTCTTGGAACATTCCCTATCTCTCCTGTTCAAGACGATCTTCCAGCTAATGGAAATGTAGGTCTTGGATGGTCTGGATACTCTGGTGAAGTAGAAGATGATTCCTTTGGCGTTGAGAACGATGGATACAGAGTTCATGGCGCTTATGCTATCGCTCTTTCAGATTCAACCACTCTTGGTTATGGACTAACCTACTTCAATGACGAGTTAAAGGGAGACCTCTTTGACAACTCAATGACAAGTGGATTCCGTCATACCCTTGGTGTTCAGAACAAGATCTCTGATTCAGTAACATTCGGTGCTTCTACATTCGTAGGACATGGCGATCGTGATGTTGAGATCTACTCACTAGGAACAACTGAGAACTCCGACATGATGGAAGTTGGCGTTGATATCGGTGTTGCTTACAAGCTTGCAAAGACATTAATCGCAGCTTCTGTTGACTACCAGCATTATGATTCAGAGGGTGGATACCGCTCTGGTCCAGATGAGGTTGTTTACGGTGGCGATGAGCAAGGAAACGCTTTCGCTATTAGACTTGGCGTAGAGCAAGAGCTTGCTGATTGGCTTAAAGGCCGCCTCGGTTATCGTTACCAGGGTAACGCAGACTATGACTATAGCCGTACTGAGCTAAGCGACCTAAACGGAAGCGCTAAGTACAACGCATGGTCAGCTGGTCTTGGCGTTGCTATCCCAGTTAACGGTCAGTATATCAAGGCAGTAAATCTTGATTACGGCGTAGACTACAGAGCTGTCGGTCACGATGACTGGAGTCACTACGTAACAGCATCCGTACCTTTTGGCGTATGTAAGTAATACATACCGATTAGGTATTATGCCAAAAAGCCACCGGGGAAACTCGGTGGCTTTTTTATTTTGCAGCACCTATCAATGCCAAACATAGAACAAAGAACCTCTTTTCTACCCATACAAGTTTTGTATTGATACTAATTCGACTCGGAACTATGCTCCAAAAAAATAGAAAATTTGGAGGAGTATGCAACCACCAGCTTCAAGCCCTGAACAATCTACAAATGTAGTTTCAGCAGACTTCTCCACAGCAAGCTTTCCTCCACACGCTCATCCCACACCAGAACCTGCAACAGCTGGACTAA
>CAZTER010000255.1:0-3813 GCA_964612045.1 uncultured Bdellovibrionales bacterium | reverse complement strand
TGAACCTATTGGGGCGACTTCTACAGAATCGATCTCGCCTCTTGAACTTAGAGAAGCCTACAAACATATCATATCCTTGTTAACGCGTAGCACGGAACTCCGTCAACAAGATGATTGGAATCGATCCGCTTCTCAATTATTATTAAATGAAGAGCATCATACAGAGCTAACTAAACAAATTTTTCCAAACTATCTTTCTCCTGAGATAACAACGCAGCTTTCTGATGCTTTTTACAGGCTAATTCGAGCAGCTCAACTCTCAACAGAAAGCAATCTTACTCTCTTTGGCTCTGAAGTGGAAAATGCTTATGTCTTTACAAGATTTGAGCAGAGCAAAGATGGAGAGAATCAAAAATTAAAGACCGATTATTCTCAATGCGAATATGATGCTCGCTCTGTCTTCCTTTCAATCGGATTAATCCATGGAATAGCAAAATTTATAGAACAAGAGGCTCGAGATTCTCTTCGAATAAAAGCACAGGAAGCTAACTTAACAGGCATCGAAGAGATGCTAAATCTCCCAGAAGAGGAACTACAAAAAAGACTTTCTACTTTATCTACTGAGAAACAAGATAAATCTCTCAAGATAATTCGAGCATATCATCTCGAAAAACTACTAACGATAGATGACATTGCAGCAGTGATGAGTCATGAGATTCAACATCTTAGGCAGGTTAGAAAAAATAAGAGTGCAAGAAAAATTTCAGATACTATACAGCAAAATCACGAGATGGAACTTGAAGCCGATCTTATTGGCATGCGAGACATCCATGCGAAAGCTGGTTTTAATCCGAGAGCCTTTAATAGAGTCATTAAATATATCTCAAAAGCTGGCGGAATTATCTCATTAACTCATCCAGATTCCAAACTCAGAGAGAGATTAGTCGCAAGATTAATTGCCGATCCAGAAACCCCCTTAAAATCATTAACAAATAAAACCACTCCGATTGAAATAAAAGAAGGTAAAACTTCTTTATCAAAAAGATTTTTTGAGCATGTTAAAGGATCTAAAAATCTAGAAGAACTAGCAAAAAGAGCTTCTTCAGATTTTTCTAATCCTGCACTTGGAACTCTCCTCAATGAAGCTCTTACAACCGTAAAACTGTTTGATACAGCACAGGGATTAGTTGACCAAGATAATGGGCACAGATTAGTAGGCCTATTTATAGTACAACTTGGTCTTGCACATATCTCAATGGAGGAGGATTTAACAACTGATTTAAATCATCACAAGAAAGAACAAGCAGATCTAAAATTAGCAATTAACAATATTAGCCCAAGTCTTTCCGAGAGAAAGGCGTATCTTGAATCAGAGATCGATGGAGAACAACGTGTCATTGAAGATCTGGAGAGGAGACTTAATCTTCTTGCTCAAGGAGATCTTGTTTGCAATGGATATATTAGTTGGGATGGTGCATATGATCTGATAAATGTACTTAAACAAACAGCACCACAATCCTCCTATGCAAAACTAGCAGCAACTAACACAACAAGGGAATCTGCTGAGGCCTCTCCAGCTTTACTAAAAAGCCTAGATAATTTCCCCTCTTTCGTAGCATTTTCTCGATCTAGCAATTCGGCAGTCAACATAAACCAGATAGATAAGGATGAGCTTACAAAGATTGGAGGATCTTGGCGTCAAGAAGAACCTAACTCTGATCCGATTCTAGAAGATATTATTCAACGCGGTATAAAATGTCTTGAATTTCTTACCTCAGGAGAAAATAGCACTCCAAATTTAAGCCCCGAAGCTCGCGTTATTCATGGAGCAGTTCTCCTCTGTAGATCTAAGATATCACATGTAAACGAGGCGCCTAATCTAGAAGTATATAAGAATCTAATCACTCTACTTACAGATCGAATTGCAAGTGACAATCCAGAGGTATCGGCCGATAATGCCGCAAGAATCGCAGCAATAGCAGCAGATTTAATATTAGAAAAAAGTATCTTAAAATTTGAAGAAGACTCCTCTTTTGGTCAAACATTAGGAACAGATCATTTCAGTAAAAATCTAGAAATATTAGTAAAAACACTAGTTAAATACTCTGTCCCACCAGGAATGCTTATTCAAGATCTCCCTCTTGGAGACGCAAGTAACATTCCAAAGACTTTTGACTGGATACCAAGATTAAACACTAAATTGATGTATAATCAGATCCCAATAAACATCCCATTTGGGGCTCTAGATGAAGCAATTGAAACACTTCATAGATTATCTTGTGAGCAATTTTATCTTGCTTCGATTGCAAGACTACAATCCCCTCCTGAAATATCACAGATTAACAGCGGTAATATTGGGAATGCCATCCTCACTATAAGTGGTGGTCCAAAATCCAGTAACAAACTTATCTCTGTAGCCCAAATTATTCCTACCTTATCTCTTTCACTAGATGATGCTCGTAGATATAGAAGGCAGATAGTGGAAAGTCTTGTAGGTGATAACGATGCTTTACTAGAGCTATACGAAGTGAAAAAAAAGGAGTTTTTCCTAACTGGTGCTGAAGCTCTTTATTTAACATCATGCTTAGCGAAAGAAGGGATTAGCGAAGAGGCATTTCATAACGGAATAAGAAAAATTACTCTAGATCTGAATGGTAATGACCATCTGGCAAACTCCACATTACTTCGCCTAAAAAATCTTACTGAACCCACTTTATCGAGGAAGGATTTAAATGATCCGTTATCTATCTGTGGAGATGACGAGTTAAATGCGATGGCACTTGCCACAGGCATACCCCGAGCTGAACTAATCCCTCTCCTACCAGAAATGGGCATAGTTTTATATTTAAAATCCCTTAATAGTAGTTCTGGGCAGTATTCCCTGACTCTTACACCAGAGGAACTTTCTAGTTATGCCTTTGCTTTTGATCGAGCCAGAAAGTCAGATAATTGGCTACGAGATATTATGACTACATATTTTTGTGAGTATCACGCAGAAGCTTTAGGAGTTATCTTAATTAAGAGATGTATACCTGATATCCATCCTAGTTTATTAAAAATGATTGATTCTTCTAGTACTCTTCGTGACATATGGCCAGCTATCGCGCTAAACAACATTCCTCTTCCTTCGGAGGAAACTCTCTTATCAAAACTACCTCCTTCAACAACAAGAGATTGGCTACAGGTCTGCGCATGGCAACAGGCTGGAGAGGACAAAAATCAAGCAATTCAACTTTTAACAAAGCTAAGTGAGAGAGGAGATGCTGCGAGCGAATCAACCTCAATAAGCATACATGCTTCAGCTTTGATTATTGCGATAGAAAGAGGACAAAATGATCAATCGATTAAATATGCCATAGAACAGTACGACATTGGTGCAAAACCGAATATTAGATCCGCTATAATTCAAGGCAAAGAGACACCATATTCTACCTTAACAAATCATCTATATGCACAAGAACCAGGACTTCTATACGATTCCTCTACAGATATTAAATCTAGAATTGAGCAGGTCTGCACAACATATAATCCATCAGAGCTTAGAGACCATATCTTAGAGAAAGAACTTACTCGCGAATTATGTCGAGAGCTTGATATCTATTTTTATACACATTTCGAAGAGCTAGAAACCCTTTCACCATTGAGAACCGACCTCAGAGTAAGCTGCCCATTACGTCATGCAGAAAGATTTACAGCTCTTACGCCAGAACAGTTATCCAGAATCCCTCATCAAAGATTATTAGAGATGAGCGAAGCTATAGCTCCTCACCTATCAACATCAGCCAAAAAAGAAACTCTCGCTCGCTTAGTTTTACATGAACTCCCCTCTTCCAGCCTTGAGAGAGAGCTTCAACTTATAATTCAGTATCTTCC
>CAZTER010000254.1:0-3817 GCA_964612045.1 uncultured Bdellovibrionales bacterium | reverse complement strand
TTGATTCTGGCGAGTCCCCAACAAATTTAGGCGAGGTAGTTCGTCGCCTCGTAAGAGATCATGGAGTGACAGCTTTGGTGGTCGGTGGATCGAGAGAAAATTCTATTGCTGTTCAACATTTTTCTGTGATGTATGACCTGCCTATAGTATTTACTAATCTTTTTGGAGAAGACATTCCGGAGCAGAATAGACTTCTTTATTCTACTTTCCCTTCAAGCTCTGGATTAGAAAGAGGAATTAGAAAATTTTTTGAAATTAGTGGTGAGTTGGAGATAGTAAACTCATTTCTTACCTCTGGGGAACCTGGTCTAAGTATAAATAGAGCAATTGCAAGAGTGGCAGCGTCAAATAGGGTGAAGGTGCAAACTAATATTTGGGAGCCATCCACAGCAAGAGATCTTAGAGTTGATGTTATAAAGATGCAGAGTCGCCCAGAAAAACAGGGCATATTCCTAGGAGCCTCTTACTCAATATTTTTAGGATGGATGAAGTCTTTTGGATTCGCTCCACCAATATTAGCCTCATTTGAAGTTTTACCATTAATTGATAGTGGCGAGCTCCCTATTTCACAACTTGATGGTTCTTACATTTTGACATGGCGTATCTCCGAATCTTTTGCAAAAGAGTATTTGAAACGTTTTAATCTTACTGCCACACCAGAGATAGCTGCTTCTTACGATGCAATTCAAGCCATTGCTTCCGTTGCATCTATAAATCGTAGAAAGTTTAAGGAACAGCTAGTTAATGTTGACCTGAATGGAGCTCTCGGTAAATTAAATTTTGATTACCGTCGTGGAAGGAAAGAAGCAGTAGGAGAGTTATTGCAAGTTCGAGGTGGTTTAATAGAGCCAGTAAGATAGTTTCTAGTTAGAAGACGAAACATTTTTACTTAATTATCGATAGATAAAGCCGGTATTTAGGAAGCCATTTCGTGTGGAATGGATTTCTATACAACTTTTTGTATCGGTTCTCCTGGCATAATCTGTTTGAATCTGTTGTTTGGAGTCGTGAACTCTTCTCATCCTTGAATAGCTGGGTCAATTCTTTCTCAGAGTAATGTATAGCTTCCTCTCAGTTTAAGGATTCACATGACAGAAGCAGTTACTTCTAGTGATTCAGAAATTGATAAGAGTGAAAGGAGTCAAGGGCCTAAAACGACTCCAGAATACTTGTCAAAAAATCTAGATCAAGACCTAAGTCACGAGACCTCAGTATCAGTAGTAGGAAATGAAAGTAACTTTCAGCTAGGAAACCTAATCAGTGATCATATTGCGTTTACAAAGTACATAGTTCGTACATTAATTCATAAATTCAATCTTCCTATTGAGTTAGTAGATGAATTTACAAGTGCGGGCTACCTTGGTTTAGTTGAAGCTGCAGCAAGATTTGATTTCAAAAGACAGAGTGATTTCAGGCGTTATGCTTACTTAAGAATACGAGGAGCCGTAATTGATAATATTCGCTCAAATTCAGACCTTAGAGGAGCAGCATATAAAGCAGCAAAAGCAGCAGCAGCAATTACTGATTTTCAGTCTTCTGAGGAAGAGAATAGGCAAGCTAAAGAGGGAGAAAGAGATGCAGTTCAGGATCTATCTCAGGCTGCAACTCTCGCCTCTAGTATATTCAGATTGGTTTATGTTGGTGAGGATGGACAGAATCAGTCAGCTGTTGATGAAGTAGCAGAGAAGGACGCACCAGATTATCGGTTAACTAAGACTGAAAGAACGGAACAGCTTCGTGAGCTAATGGTTTGTTTAACTGTTAGTGAAAGATTGGTCATAGAGCAGTTTTATTTTTATGATCGATCTTTTACAGAAATTGCAAATGAAAATCCTGGATTGTCGAAGTCCTGGGTATCTCGTCTACATTCTAAAGCGATTAGTAAACTTAGAGTAAAGCTTAGAGATGCTAAGGTGGATATCTGGCGAGAAAAGGATAGGAGGTAAATTAATAAACAATCCACTGAGAGTACTTTCTTAGTTATATGTTCTTTGAAGATAGTAATGGGATTAATTCTGAAGATAGTCATTCTTATTGGAGTGGCACTAATCGGGAGTGGATGTCGAGAACACGTAATTCGCGATATATCCGAGCAAAATTCCATAGCAATAACCGTTGCATTATCTGAGCATGGCATAAAATCAGATAGGGTCAGAGAGTCCAATGATAAATGGAGTGTGGTTGTAGAGAGAGTTGACCTTGAGAGATCTTTAGCCCTGATCTCAGTTTTGGAGTTAGCAAAAGAACATAAAGAAGCTACCTCCTCCAGTAGAGGATTTCTCTTAGGTGGTGCAGAAGTTCAAGATAATCTTGGTAGAAGAATGGAGCATGATCTGGCGCGGTCTCTATCAATGTTAAGAGGAGTTATTAGTGCGCGAGTTCATATTAATCGATTCGTTCAAAGAGGAAACTCTCTTCTTGGGAGTCAAGAAGCCAAAAATACTTCTGCTAGTATCCTTTTAATCGTTGAGCCTAACTCTAATATGATTGAAGCGCAGATTCGAGATTTTGTAAGTAAGTCGATCGGAATACCAGAAGATCAGATCTCTATAATACTAAATACTGTCATCATTCCAAATAGTATTATCGATCATTTAGATAGTAGAGATCCTTTAGTCTGGTGGACTAAGAAAGAGAACCTAATCCAAGCACTTGGAGCTGAAGTCATAAAGGAGAATTTTCTTTTATTATTTTTATCTGGAGTGGTCGTTATTTATCTTCTCATGACTAAATTTATCAGGAAGAGATAGCATAATAATTATGTTCTACGATTCTATTCCATCTGTTGTTCAATTATTGATGAAGAACCTAGGAGCAGAGATAGATAGTACAATATCTCCATACATAGAGCCCTCTCTAATAAAATTTTTAACAGAAATTCAATTAATACTTAAACAATTTCCTCCAGAATGGAGGAGGGATATTGAAGCAATAAACTCAAGTCAATATGAAGATCTTAAGAGAAACTAATGCAGAATCTACTTTAGTTATTGAGACACTCTTCAAGTTACTAGGGTTTCAATGCAAAGTGCAACAGCTTTCAATCAGATTTGAAAGAGATAAACCTTTGCTTATTTTAGAAGTGCTACCAGTAAAGATAATATTCGGTCTCAGTCATGAAGATAGATCACTATGTGAATATCTTTTTAAGAAAGTAGTAGATCTTTATAACTCTAGTTTTGAGATAAAAGTGACAAAACCTTTTCTTTCAGTGCAGAGGTCTTCCGCACTAATTTTTGAAAACTATCATGAAGTTTCACTCAGTAACGGAGAGAAGCTCTTTTGCCTTTCTGCTTCAAATGTTGATGAATATGTAGATATTGTTCGATATATTCAGGAAACAAATAAGAGAAAACTTCGATTCATATCAATGAAGTTTGATTTAATTTTATCTCTTAATTCCGGTATGTCGGTCATTTCAAAAGATAGTAATCCAAATTCACTTAGTAGTTCTGACCTAGAGACGCGATTAGCCGAGATCCTGCGACTTAGCTCAGTAACAAAAAAGCAGAGTGACCAAGTATCAAAGAGCAGTGATGGGGGAGGGCTGTTTGAACTAGTCGGCGACGATGGAGTGATTAAATTAACTCAAGTAATTGAGGATCAAGATGATTTATCTGAGAAAATGAAAGGTTCAAGAGGATATGAGCAAAGAGTGCACGAGCAACAAAATGTTCCTGTTTGCATAAGACTTGGTAGGATAGAACTCTCTTTAGACCAAGTATTGTCTCTTAGAAGAGGAGATCGTCTTGAGATAGATTTAAGAGAGGATTTGTATCCTACAGTAGCAATAGCTGGAGCAGATCTAGTGATAGGT
>CAZTER010000253.1:0-3857 GCA_964612045.1 uncultured Bdellovibrionales bacterium | reverse complement strand
ATTAATACAGCATCGCCACTCCATTTCTCCTCTCCTTGAGCGGTTTTAATGGTTGCTGACGCAGTAGATCCATTCTTTGTAAGACCCTGAACAGCAGCTCCGGTTTTAATAATCATTCCTTTCTTTGTGAAGATCTTAGCAAGCTGCTGAGCAATCTCTGTATCTTCTACGGGAAGTATCTGATCTACCATCTCAACAAGAGTAACTTCCGTCCCTAACGAACTAAAGAAGTAAGCAAACTCAACTCCGATTGCTCCAGCTCCAATAACAAGAAGTTTTTTAGGTTGCGTACGGTTATCAAGGATAGTTCTCGATGTGTGAATAACTTTTCCATCTGCCTCTACTCCTAGAACAACTCTTGCTCTTGCTCCAGTAGCTACAATGATATCTCGATATGATAACGCGGTAACTTTTCCACTTGAATCTTTAATAGATAGTTTATGAGGACCTTCGAATGTTCCGGTTCCCATTACAACTTCTATCTTGTTCTTCTTCATTAGATGGCTGACACCTTGCGACAATTTGCCAGCAACCTCTCTTGATCTTTCAACTACACGGTTAAAATCAACTTTGATATCACCGATAGAAAATCCGAACTCATTCGCTCGGTGCATGTCATGATAAAGCTGAGCAGCGCGAAGTAGCGACTTAGAAGGGATACAACCCCAATTTAAACAAACTCCACCAAGAGCTTCCTTTTCAATAATGGTGACCTGCCTTCCTAACTGAGCAGCTCTAATCGCAGCAACATACCCACCTGGTCCAGCACCAAAAACAACCAAATCGCGCTCTAACGTTGTCATAAAATCATAACCTCTTGAAATCACGAGTTACACAGAGACGTGCGACCCAGAGTCTTACTCAGAAGATGGATAGATGCAAGCTTCTGACTTATTAGCCTTCAGGACGTACTATTCCTAAAGCCCAAGGAGGTAATTTATCTGTTGGCGCTACTATTGTTCGCATTATTTTACGTAAAGGATCGTGGAAAACAAATTTATAACTTACCAACCGCAGGTCTTGAGCCTCCACTCCATTATAAAACATATCTCCTATGATTGGAGATCCCAGATCTGCACATTGAACTCGTAATTGATGTGTCCTTCCAGTTTTAGGCTTTGCAAGTAGAAGAGAACTTTGCACACCGAGAGTACTATCCTCCTGATTTATAATCCTTTGGAAAAAAGTACTAGCTTCTTCGCCACCTGAAGGCACAATCATCCTCAGCACTGGATGAGCAGGAGATTGGCCAATCTGATTCTTCACCTCTTTAGCCTTCCATCCTACAGCAGGAGCGACATCAAGTGCGTAATATTTTTGTATAGTATGTCTCTCAAATGCCTGTTGTAGAACTTTATGCATTCTCTTGCTCTTACTAAATAGAACTAAACCCTGAGCTGAGGTATCAAGACGTGAAGGCATATGAACAGAACGGCCTAAGTACGACTCAACATATCCTCTAAGATAGTAATATTTCTGCTCTCTATTCTGACCACACGGCAATTTTGCTGGTTTGTAGGTTGCTATTAGATCTTCGTCCTCAAAAACTATCCAATCTTTAGAGAACTGCGCAAAGAAACTTTTCGCTTCATTAAGCTTAAATTTTGGTTCGTAATATTCTAAGAGAAAATCTCCTAAAATCTCTTGTTCGGGTCGCGCCGTTCTTCCGTTTAAGTATATCCCACCGAAATCAAATCTTTCATTCCATGATTCCGGATCAATTTGGGGAAGTAATGTAAGCAAGGCTTGTCTAACAGATTTAAACCGTGAATGACCACGGATCTCAAAGGAGTGATGAATACTGCTTAAGGCAGCCTCTATCCGTGTCAGGTCGGACATATATAAATACTTGAGCTAGCAAAAATTTCTATTTTGCAGCTTTCTTTGAACGATAGTTCACGATAGCTGCCTCGATTCTGAGCAATCTATCAGCAAGAACTGTTGGATGCAAAGTAGGGTCGATAATCTCAGTTGATTGAATTCCAAATCCCTTCTCAAGTTTTGTTAACGTATCGATTAATTGCTCATCGAGAGTTTTTGCCAGTTTTAACTCTAAATAGTTACGTCTTGCGGTTCTTACATCAACAAGCGCTTGAACAAGACCAGTTTGATTAGCTAAATTTTTAGGAGCAGATTTTGTAGAGCATTCAGGCAAGCTATAAATCGATGATAGAGAATCAGCTTTTCTTACATCACCGTACTTAATAGCACCACGTTCACCGATAACCATTGCAGTAACAGTCGTTTCAGATCCTAAGTTTGTAACTGGAACATATGCGAGGAGAATTCTATCATTTACTCGTTTCCATTCTGTAACTCCTACCTGCTCAGTATCTCCATTCTTAAGGATAAATCCGAGAACTTTAACTGGTTCCTCTGCGATCTCAACTGTAACCTCAACTGTTTTAGTAGACTTATTCTCCTCCTGCGCTGCAAGAAGGCTTGGGATAGTGAGAACTATGAGGGCTATAAGATTTAGGACTAATCTCATTTTGCACTCTCCGCAACTAAACCTTTTACTCGATCAACGATCTTAAGGATGTTTTCATACTGCTTCAGTTCTTCTCCGACCAAAGTTGCCTTACTAAACAAGATCTTCAACTTATCATCTGGTTGAATCCCTGATGGAAGCTCAATACTTGTGAGATCGAGAGATGGCAAACAGCTTCTACGTACAGTATGCAGCTCTGTAGAGAGTGCGCCTAACTTTTCATCAATTACAAAAAATTGGTATGAAATTTCAGCAATAGGAGAGGGAACTTCAAATTGGTAAGTTGGAACATCTCTTTCATCAAGAAAAGACTTATAGATCGGAGTCTCTAGTATACGACCATCATTTATTGCTATCGCACGAACTGGCCTTAGAAGATCTTTAACGTTCTTTAACTTAAGCTGCAAAAGTAGTGGTGCCTGAGGATCAGGAAGATCTTTCTCAGCAAGTAAACGTGGCACTAATTGAAGACCACCATCATTCGCCTGAGCTAACAAAAGTGTTGGAGAAACTGAAGCAACTAAGATAAAGAAGGATAGTATTGAGAGATTTATTAGTGATTTCATTACTCTCCTCCGAGAGAGATAGCTCGCGCTGACCATGTTCCGCTTGTTCCTTCAATTATATTCTTATAAGTTCCGCTCAAAATGCCATCTTTAACTACAGCGGAGAGATCAAGTATCATACCATTCGATACTATCCTCAACTTATCGCTACCTTCAGCCGGCAACTTAAATTGTGCTGGAGTAAATCCTGGTAAGCCGATGATTACACCCATCACTCCCTGATCAGCAAGTGAAACTAATGTAAGATTAAATGAAGTTCCTGGTAGCAGATCTGTAATCTCACCAGCGTATATACCCTGAGGGATGGCTGGAAATAATACCGTGTCGGCAAGTTTTAACTCTTCCTTAACCTCGATACTCTGAGAACTAACTTTTGTCTCTTTGTTATTGCTGGAGTGCTTATCTGCTAAATCTCTTGAGAAAAGAACTCCAGAGAGTATTACTATACCAGCTATTCCAATCACTCCAAGTAGCGCTTTCTTTAAAGTTTTACCATCTAGCAATCTGGAGGTCGTAGTCGTTTCAGAGACCTTAGAAGATCTTCCATCTCTAATTGAAAACTTCCCATTCATCCCTTCAATCTCTCCTTCTTGTAATCTCTCACTCAAAGTAGAGCCGGCTTCTGGAGATAGAGAGATTGTCATCCTATCTTCGTGAGATTGTCTGACTAATCCTATATCTTCTGGTGGGACTGAAACGGTACTGCGAACATCTTGTGATGCGTCAAACGGGGTTGCTGATGCTTCAACTGAATGTTGCATCATAAATGGGTTTAAAGGAGCTTGAGATTTTGGCTTTAA
>CAZTER010000252.1:0-3859 GCA_964612045.1 uncultured Bdellovibrionales bacterium | reverse complement strand
CCCGTGATCTGAAGCATATTTAAATCCATCACGAAGAGTTGTTCCCAGTCCTTTATTCTTCTCATGATGAATGACTGTTACATCCGAGCGTCCTTGCTTGAATTCATCCAGAATATTAGCAGAGCCGTCAGAACTGCCATCATTTACAATAACAAAATGTATAGCACAGTTAAGATTGTTGATGATTTGAGTCCAACGCTTTAGCAGAATTCCTATCCGAGGAGCCTCGTTATATACGGGGATCATAATCCATAAAGTTGATTGTCTGTCATTCATTTTCAGTCACCCCAAGAATCCATTATTTGATCTGTTCGGGGAAAATCGTCCTGCATTGCATAGATGCTATAGGAAAGCTCCCATGATCTTGTAGTTGGATTTATAGATCACGGGATCGCGATTCATCCCGTCATTTTTATAGATCATTAAGAATATATAGCAAGTTAAGATGTAGAAGCAGAAAGGTCTTCAGTTATGATCTCTGTTTTAAATTAGAAAATAACTTTTGTGAGATATTGTTTAATAAATTGCTCAAGGATTTTAATAGAGAGAGGAGATTTATCTTAAGAGGGTAAATTAGTGCTGAGCTTGGCAGTCGTTGAAAAGTTATAGCACGGAGATGTTTTGTATAGAGAAGAAAGCTTATTATTCAGTATTGCATCGTATCGCCATTGATTTCAGGTAGATATATTTAGCCCCAAAACCTGAAGCACTTCCCCATTTTTTGCCGATAAGTAAGTAGGGCAATTCTAACTGCCTGTAAGGTATAGGTTTTAGGAGCAATTATGTCGTCAGATAAGGACGAATCCAAAGGTTTGGATGATTTTGACATAGATTTTGACCCCAATTCTGCCTTCGGAGTCGAGAGCGATGCTAAAGAGCCGGCTGCTGAGGAGAGTGATAAAGATTCAGAAGCGACACCGTTCGGTGGAGAATATAGCGCACAAGAAGGTGATAGTTCAGGTCTTCCACTTGGCGAGATGGGAGTTAAGCCCAAGTACGTTAATAAACAGTATGTTTCAGATTATTATGTTGCTGAGCCAGGATTTCAAAATATTGGAAACCCAGAAGAACTTTCTGAGAAGCTAGCGAAGGTCGGATATCAGTGTTTGCCGTTTATCTCGACGCAGATCTCGCTAGTTGTAAATACACCGAATGACAGAATTAGAGCGCTTCTACTTGAAGGACCTTCTGGATGCGGTAAGAGCTATCTTGCTAAATCACTAGCTAAGATTACTGGCGCAGAATTGATGTGTTTAAGCTGCTATAAAGGGATGATCACCCAGAATTTAATTGAAGCTCCTTCTACTCTTGCCTTAGCTAATGCCATGGCAGGAAAGGGGACTGGTACTGTAAATGAGATGATGAATCTCGGAATCTTATCTCGTGCATATTTAAAATCTCAAAGTGGACCAGTTATTCTCTTAATCGATGAGCTCGATAAGCCAGAAGGATCAATTGACACATTCTTCCTTGGTCCGATTCAGGATGCTCGAATCTGGCTCGAATCGAGAGATCCGCTCGACGCGAATGTTGATAATCTTCTCATGATCTTCACAAAGAACTGGAACAGAACGTTAGATGAAGCTCTTCTGAGACGTTTGCATCCGATTAGAATGACCTACTTGGATGCTACTTTGGAGCGAAAGATCCTTTCTCAGCACTGCTTGCCGCAGCTAGTCGCAAATCTCGTAGGTGTTGCTGATCGTATGAGAAACAGCAACGGCTCTTATGCATTTGAGCGTCCTCCAGCTCCTGAGGAGTTGTTAACAGCCGGACACTTTATTCAGAAGTTATTGGAGTGGGATTATCGAGACTTCTCCTTTATTGGAAAGAACATCTGGGCGATTATGGCTAAATCTGAGCATGATCGAGCAGTTTTAGAGCATATGTTGAGGTTCCATCCAGACTTTATGGATCCACTCTTTCCTGATGGAAAAACTACCCCTCTAGATGAAATTCAGGCTCGCCTTGGACGAGTTATCCTTAGTGGTATTGTGGATGACCCTGATATCAGACGTAGAGAAGAGGCCTGGAGGCAGTACAACGCCTATTAATTGGCCGCACCGTTTGCTTCTGCTTCTTAGCATTGTATTTAATGTAATTGATTGCTAATTTGGGGTTGGTAAACCAGGTACTCTAAATTAGTATTCGATTCTCATGGATATACTACCGCAGCTTCTAGTTAACGCGTTAATTACCGGTAGTATCTACGCACTCTGCGCAGCTGGGTTAGCAATTTCATACGGTCTTCTAAGAATCCTCAACTTTGCTCATGGTCATTTGATGATGACAGGAGCTTACTTTTTCTTCCTTTGGTACGTTCAGCTTGATTTAGGGTTATTTTATTCTGCACTTCTTACAGCTCTCTGTCTCGCAGTTGTGGGAGGATTGACCTTGTATATTTTTGTCCTTCCTTTTAGTCGATATAGCTCCTTGTTGCCATTTGTTACTACTTTGGCACTCGCAACGATATTAGAGTCGGTTATCTCAATGACATTTGGAGTTAATGTTCGCTCTCTAACGGCCGGGACATTAATTGAGAGTGATGAGATCTATGGAGTTTTTATTACTCCAATTCAACAACTAATAATATTTAGTGCCATAGGAATCTTATTTATCCTAGGTTTGATTGTGCATTGCACAGCTGTTGGGCGAAGAATTCGAGCTTTAGCCCAATTCACTCCAGGTGCAGTCTCGATCGGCATTAGTTCATGGAAGACCAAGTTCTGGGTCTTTGTTGTTGCGGTTTTAGTAGCCGGATATGCCGGTATTTTAGTTGGTTTCGAGACTAATCTTCAGCCTACAATGGGCAACGCTTATACGATAAAGAGTTTTGCCGCGATGGTACTTGGTGGATTAGGAAATCTTTGGGGTACAGTTGCAGGAAGTTATATCCTTGGTCTGATAGAAAATCTGAGCTTGGGACTAGAATTCGGTGGTTACAGTCTTCCTGCTGGATACAAAGATGCCTTCGCTTATGTAGTGATTCTTCTAGTCTTACTCTTTAAGCCTAGCGGACTATTCGTTCGATCAGGCAGGAGAATTTAGGGCATGCAAGAGTTACTAGCTTCTCTAATTCGTAATGATTATATCCTCAATGTTCTTATATTAATTGGTATCTACCTGATATTGGCGCAGAGCTTTAATCTCACGTTCGGTCTTGGAAAGCTGTTTAATCTTTCTCATGTAGCTTCTTATTCTATCGGTGCTTATGTTACTGCGTTACTTTCTACTGATGGATTAGCTGCATTATCTCCGGTATTAGGCGATGATTTTGTTGGCTATCTAAGTCAGTTCTTAGGAGGTGAGGGGCCGTGGAGCTTTATCTCTTGCGCTCTATTGTCAGTTATCTTTAGTGGATTGTTTGCGCTTCTGATAGGTGGAATATCTCTTCGGCTTGAGAGCGATTATTTTGCTATTGGAACACTCGCATTTAGCGCTGTAATCTCTGCGTTACTAATTAATTGGAAAAGCTTAACAAGGGGAGTGCTTGGAATTCCAGGAATCCCACGACCAACTATCTTTGGTATAGAGCTTGCCGATAACTCCTCATTCCTTCTACTTGTCATGGTCTGCGTATTAATTGTTTACGTTACCCTTTGGCTAACATTTAAGAGTAGTTTTGGTAGAACAATGCGCGGTCTGGGAGAGTTCGAGTCTGGTGCAGTTGCATTAGGTAGAAATCCAGAGAGAGCAAGAACTATTAGCTTTGTTATCTCAAGTGGATGTGCTGGCTTGGCTGGCGCATTGTTTGCTTCATATTTAAATTACATAGATCCATCTTCATTCTCTCTTTCTGAGATGATTCTAGTTTTGACGATCGTTGTTGTTGGATCTCCAGGTTCTTTTTTTTTTTTTT
>CAZTER010000251.1:0-3906 GCA_964612045.1 uncultured Bdellovibrionales bacterium | reverse complement strand
CCCATCTCTTCTTACTACTGTACCAGTAAGAATTGATCCGTCTTTTGTCTGCTCTTCTATATAGCGCGTCATCCAATATCGTCGTGTTTCTCGGCTTACGAGCTGTGCGGTAGATAATCTAGGATCTACATCAGCTGAAATAGTCTCTAGTTCTTGCTCACTCAACAAAGCTGATTGTCCCCTGATGAAAGCGAGAATCTGTCGTTGATTAATAATATCTAGGTAACGACGAATAGGAGAGGTCGCTTGACAATACGCATCCAAACCAAGGGCGAAATGTCTAGCTGGATGAGGAGATACCATTGATTTTTGAAGTCTAGATCTAAGGAAGAACTCTCTTGCTGGTCCTTCTAGCGGAAGATCTTCTGAAGATATCTCTTCCTCAGGTTCTGGTTGGCCTCTAAAGAGAAGAGGGATCTTATTCTTTGCAGCAAAGGTTGCAAGAGCTTCATTTGCACAGATCATCATCTCGCTGACAATTAACCTTGAAGGAGCATCTTCATCGATAATCTGAACTTTAATCTTACCATCAACAACTGGACCTAAAATCGCCTCTTTTTTACTGACTTTATTTGCGCCATTTATCAAACGATAACTTTCATAGCTTGCTGCTGCCTGCTGCAAACGTCCGAGCCATGGATCTTGCTTTGCAAGAAGTTCATCTACCTGGTCATAATTCATCTTTTGAGAAACCCGAACAAGAGAAGGGAATACTTCAAAATTTCTAACTGCAAAATTTCTATCTAAAGAGATGACTATTGAAACAGCAGCTCGATCCTGATCTTCTTTAAGACTAAACAGATCGTCAGATAGTGTTCGAGGAAACATATTTATTACCTCTCCAGCTAAATACAGGGAGGTTCCTCTTCTTCTTACTTCTCGATCTAAATCAGATCCATGTTCAACGTAGCTAGCAACATCACTGATATGAATTCCTAGGCTCCAGCCCTCACCATCTTGTTCAATAGATAGTGCATCATCCATGTCTCTGGTAGAAACATCATCGATTGTAACCATCTTGAGTTCACGAAGATCTCTTCGCTTTGGATCCTGTGGAAGATTAAGTACGGTCGATAATTCTCGAATTTCCTTTGAAAAGGAGCGTGGAATTCTGTGTCGAATTACACTCAGATTGGAATCCTTATGCATCAAGCCGAGCCTTTCCAAAACAATTTGAGCTTTACCTTCTTTATGTTCAGGAAGTTTTAACTTTGCACGATCCTCAAAGGAATTTAGAAATTCTTTAGTTTCACGAAGAGCAGAGTGTTCAATCTCAGTTACTCCAGCTGCTACTTCCTCTAGGTTGCGGATGATTTCACTAGCTTCGTCAGGAAGTTCTACCGTTGAATCCTTAATTTTTAATAACAATTTTGAGAGGACCATCTCTCGATCCGCAAGCTTCTTAGCCAGTACGGCTTCATGTCGTTTTAGATCTTCGACTACCTCTGGCGGGCGCGGAGAAAAGGACTCGTCATGCCTCTTAAAGAAAATTCTATCAGCGGCTAGCGCTAGTCTAAATGCGAGATATATCGATGGGGAAAGATTATCTCCAAGATAATACTTTGCCAGCTCACTAGAAGTAAGCTCTTGTTCTTCATCTTTAATAAGCTCCCAGATCTCAGAGATATTAATCTTGGCAGCCTCATTGACCCCATTTTCATAGAGATCAGATAGGTAACGTTGCTTATCTGCTATAGACACAACATTACTTGGGACAGAGAGACCTATCTGATGTAGACGATTAGCTTTAAACTCGTACTCACGAGCGCGCATAGAAAAGACCATTACCAATGCTTTACGATGACCAGTAACAACACCAAGTTGCGAGGATCCATCTTGCTCAAAGATAACAATACTTCCGATTGAAATCTGAGGTGCTTGCTGTTGAGACTCAGGTGCCATTAGAGCGCCTCGCTCAATTGCTTTGATAAAGTTTCAGCACGTTTTGTGATCTCATCACCGAGTTTAATCTGAGGAAGATCCGCCAACCCAGATGTCATGGCACGAGAAACATTAACAACGAGTCCAGATCCATCATGTCGTTTTCCTGCCACAGCTTCAGCGGCTGAGGCTCCTTGCGCTCCGAAACCTGGAACTAAGAAGTATGCATTCGGCATTAACCCTCTTAATGCAACAGCTTCAATTGGTTGGGTTGCACCAACAACGGCGCCTAATCCACTGAGACCGGAACTTCCTTGCAGTGCTGAATTGTCACCGATCCACTGTGCTAAGTACTGCGTGATAGAGACGCCCTGATGATTTTTAAAATCACCCTGTATGACGGAAGCTCCAGGATTAGATGTTCTAACTAAGATAAATAAGCCTTTATTATTGCTCTGTGCCATCTTGACGAATGGATCCAAGGTGTCAAAACCCAAGAAAGGATTAATGGTAAGAGCATCAACCTCTGCAACTTGTTGTATAAAAGGATCCTTATCATTAGATCCTAAGTATGCATGAGCATAAGCTTCTGCAGTTGATCCAATATCACCACGCTTTCCATCCAGAATAATCGGAAGCCCAACTTCTTGAGCTAAGCGACATAATTTATTAATGGCTGATAATCCACCTAATCCATATTGTTCGAAAAAAGCGATATTAGGTTTAATGCAAGCAATAGAGTTAGATAATCTCTCAATAAAGATCGAGTAAAAAGAGAATAGGGTATCGTCAATAACTTCAGGTGATATGGTTTGTCCCTGTAGTTTTTCAAGAACATATCTAGGAAGTGCTGGGATGCTAGGATCGAATCCAACACATAAGATCGAACCTGTTCTCTGAATCTGCGCAGTTAGTCGATCGGCAAATGATTTTGACATATATCCCCTTGAAAATCCTGCGATGAGCTTGTACCGCTTTCCGGCAATAATGCAAAGGGATCTGCTTTACTACTTGAGACTTGATCCCTAATATTTCGTAACTCCTCCAGCGCTGAGGAGATATTATAGTTATATTTTTTGAAGAGTAGGAAAAATCTATCAAGGCTCTTATAGTACAACCTAAACTGCATCAGCTCTGCATTATTTAACTTATCAAAAACGCTTACAGTAGGATAAGTCGCTTTTAATTTATCTCGATGAGCTTCAAATATCGCCTGTCTTTTAATAAGAACTTGCTCTCTGGGGAGATCCTCGGAATATAATTGTTCAAGATCTAGGTATAGTGTTTCAATAAACCGTCCGAAATCCATCATAAATGTTATAGAACGACACGCACTATCACGGAACCTTTTTTGCAAGTCACATTCTCCTTCACACCACTCACTTCTTCTAAGGAAAAATTGCGCTGCACCAATGGTGCCAAGAACATTTGCTAGTGATTCATTAAAATCAACATGACCAGGTATCCAAACAGTACTATGAAGAGATTCATGAATAACCGTATCAACGATTCTAATTAGATCTCTTCTAATGGTGGTAGAAAGTACTGGATCATCAAACCAGCCCAAGGTACTTATAGCATCTGTTCCTCGAATAGATGTCTCATAACCTTCCTGCTCAAGCCCCTTAGCATTCTTCTCAGCATCGGATTTAGTGAAAAACCCTTTATACGGGACACTTCCAACTATCGGATACCACCATGTTACTATTGAAAATTTATCTGGTCGTGAGGCTATAAGAACCCAAGCTAACTCATCACGCGGAACTTCTGAGAAATAAAGAAAGGATCCTTTAGGATCTAAGCCTATGCTTTCAGCATAAGATCTAGCTGCTAAGACATTAGCTAGTTTTCCGTTGCGCTCACTAATTTCTTGAGAGCTTAATTTTTCAACTATCGGCTCTTTAGCAAGTAAGATCTTAGAGTGTTCATAAGCAGCTCGTGTAACATACAAAGGATCACATCCACAAATGAATACAGTAGTAAATAAAAGTAATAACCTAAGCATTATTGAATCCATAACTAAGG
>CAZTER010000250.1:0-3908 GCA_964612045.1 uncultured Bdellovibrionales bacterium | reverse complement strand
CTACTTAATTCACAGACAAAAATTGCAGTCGTTGGATCTCGTAGACCGACTGATCACTCCTTTAGATTTGCACGCACATTATCAAAACAGATCTCAGATCATAACGGAGTAGTTGTAAGTGGATTGGCTCTAGGAGTTGATTCTGCTGCTCACCTTGGAGCTCTCGATTCAAATTTAACAGGATCTACAATTGCTGTTTTAGGTTCACCAGTAGAGCGAATCTTACCAGCAACGAATCGTCATATCGGTGAAAATATAATTAAACTTGGTGGATGCATAATTAGTAGCTACAAACGAGGTAGTGGTGTTTTTGCTAGTAATTTTCTTGAGAGAAATCATCTTATCGCTGCATTATCTGAAGCAGTAATAATAATACAAGCCGCTGAAAGATCTGGATCCTTGGCTACTGCCAGAAACGCCTTAGAATATGGACGAGAGATCTTCGTAGCTCCTGGATTTGCATCAGACTCTAACTTTGTTGGATCAAATAAACTGATTAAACAAGGTGCAGCTCTGCTTACTGAGTATAATGATCTTTTAGAATATCTCCCAACTCTGAAGGCTGAGACATCGGAATTAATGCAGCCTGAATTAAATAAGAACGAAGTAGCACTACTAAAAATACTAGATAGCTCCGATGAAGTTCTAGTCGATGACCTTGTTAAGCTTTTCCCAAACATAAATCAGATGCTTCTAGAGCTAGAATTGAGAGAAGTTATATTTCGTGCACCTGGAAACAAGATCTATCGTCGATAACTACTGGAAATTAGTCCTATATTTCTTGTGTATAAGATCAAAGATTTAGCACCATAACTACCTGTAATTGAAAGTAAAGATTTGCGGGATAGAAAATTTAATATGCTAATGCACGAAGATCCCGAAATAGAAACTAAAAGAGGATTGGCACAATTTGCCTTCTCTCCTTACAGTCCGATCTTAGATTCAACTGACGACTTTGGTTTTAGAAGATCAGGGGGTGCTAGATCTTCTAAACCCCTTCAATTAGATGCAAAGGGATTAGCTGAATTTATAGAAAGCCGCGTTCCGGATGGATTCCTTGCATTAAAATTAAAATCATCGAACACCCCCAATATAAAAACCTCTGTTACTTTTGGCTCCTCGGGTGAGATAGATCTAGAGTTATCAGAGATAGAATCTAATGTAGATGCACTCCTACAACTATTAAAAGTAGGTAAAGATGCCTATCTTCTAATGTGGAATGGAAGTAAGGTTCCAAGTAATGCTGTAGTTAATGGCATTGAAATAGATCATACCCAGCACAACATGGTGACCTCTGATGGCGAGATGGTTGGAACATACGATCGAATAGTTGAGTATGGTGGGCCAAATAAGCGTGCTCAAGCATTGATTCTCTACCTAAATCCTCCACAGGAGAAAAAGCTTCCAGAGCTAAAGTTTCCACTATCTGAAGGAACTCTAAGAATTAATAATTTAGATGAATTAATAGCCAGATCTGGAGAATTAGTGGCTAGAAGTATAGATGGAGGAAAAAGCTGGTTTCACTTCCAGGTTCCACAAAAATCTCAGATAGATTTCAGTCTAAAATATATGAAAGGGTTCTATGTTGAAGATCTCGGGTTAAAAACCTCTTCCTCAAAATTATTAACAAAAGGCATCTTCTTTAGAGAAATTTTTCGTACTACCACTGCTGCAGAACAAAGCCGACATCTTAATAAATGAATGGAATGAGATAAAACTTCATTCCCAGGCTTCTTTTATAAACTATCAAACATTTAATTATTAAAATGGATCCAATGTGACAGGAGATGGATCCTCTATAACTACAGTATCTGGAGTATTCCAAGCTTTAAGGAGATCCTCTGCCCATCTTCTAATAGTTTTATGCGCATGCCCATATGCTGAGAGGTCTCTAAAACTGAATGGAGAAACCCTATCTATCTCTCGATCAGCCCATGACAATAAAAGCTCCCTATTAGCACCGTCATAAGCATTCACCTCAACAGCAATTGAGCCTTTGGCTGTAGATTTCACTAATCCTCCACCAGGCACTAAAAATCCTAGAGCAGTTCCTGCTGCGTTAACAACTGCTTTGGTAGGACGAAGCTCAACTATCGCAAACTCATAGATTACAGTCTCCTCATCAATAGTATCTACGACTTTAAATCTCTTACTTGGATCCTCACTAAATGTGATCTTCAATTCTTGATCTAGATATTTTGCGACTTCCTGTGCATCTTTCTGATACGCCTCCTTCCCGGCAGAATTTAAACTATCCCACCACCCAACATCTCTTAGATAATCAATTCTGGTAGGATTAAAATGAATTTTAGTAAAACGATCTCGAGTACGATAATGTTCCTTCTGGTCTTTAAACCAAATTCGTTGGGTAAATGCTGCTCGCTGTGGCCATGGAGCTAATTTTTCTGGATGTTCAATATATCCAGCATCAGGCGCTGGATCGCCATCCATCAATGAGCATCCAGCCAAGATTAGAAGAAGTGGGAAAAAGAAATATCTCACAAGACTCCTACGTATCGAACAGTTAAAGTAAAAGGTTATCTCTATCCTACTTTCTTATTAAATATAATATCTAAAATGTAAGTTCTTTTGGAATTCAGACAGTTTGTATCAAATTTGACTATACCTCAAAGATTAATAGAGAATATTCCAAGTTACATTAAATATTTAAATAGATGTTAGCTCAAGAACCTTCATCCTCTCATTCGAAAGAGTCTCTCTCCCTCGAGACTGCTTTTCATGTTCATAATCGACACTTCGGAGAGATTGAAATTAGAATTCTTGGTCCGATTCAGTTATGGGGTGGCGAAATAACCATACTGAGAGAAGATCTTGATAAATTTAAGAATGACTTAAAGTTCGCAGCTCAAACTACTGGATTTAGGTTTTCTGGTTATTTCATGCAGACTAATGAGCAAATAACCTTTCATTTAAGTCGATTACCAAGAAGAGTAGAATTAGCCGTAGCCAGTGTAGAAGAATATACAGACGCCTTTAAAGCTCTGTGCGAAAAAGTTTGTGATTATGCTCTAAGTTACCGTTGCGGAAACTGCTTGGAATCCTGCTCTACTAATAAATGTCGTGCCATCGTTGGATTAAACGAGGGATATTATGAATCATTCAAAACTGATCTCATAGCAAAGATTGATGATCTCACGATTAAAAGTATTGAGGAACTCAGAGCTGCTTCTGATAAAGTTGGATTAGATCTAAAAAGATTTAATATCCGCTTAGAGGAATTTACCTCTCTAGAATCTCTCAAAGATGTTCTCTCATCGACTCCATTCTCCAAGCAACACTCACCTGAATCGGCTCATACAATACTAGGCAACAAGTTCATTATTAGACCGATTCAAATTTATGCAGTAAGTCCAGAATCTATATATTCTGAACCAGGGATAAAGGTCGAGGCTGACTCTTCGCAAGATACTATAGAATCTCTTGTCATCTTAGCTAATCAATTTCTCCAAGCCCGTTTTTCATTAGAAGAACTCAATGCTAGAATCGCGAGTAATATAGAATTACTAAGCTTTTCCAATAACTGCTCGAACTCAACGAATTAACCCTGTCAAAGCGCGAGCTCTCTTATCCCTATAATCTATATAAATTGAGTACTACATTTAAAATTGTTATTATTCAGCCACACACAAAGCAATCTACAAGGCTGATCCAAGATGAATACATCCGTACCGGCACAAAGTGTTCTTTATAACGATCGTTTGGCAAAAGAATGGGCAGATTGGGTTGAAACACCAAATCCAGCAGGAAGTAGAGAACAAGATCTATTTCCTGAAATTAAAAATTGGATAACTCTTACAAAACCTAACAATTTAATTGATATTGGTTGTGGTCAGGGAGCTCTCTCAACTTTGGTTCCACCTCAAGTTCAATACTGCGGTGTCGATATC
>CAZTER010000249.1:0-3932 GCA_964612045.1 uncultured Bdellovibrionales bacterium | reverse complement strand
CATTTCTTTCGCGATAGTTTTGTCCGACAGTATGGAGTTCCTTTTGATATTCGTAAACTTAATTCAGAGTTTGAGAAATTTTCCGATTTTTTGGCGCAAGCTGAGTGCAAATTTTTTATGTACCGAGATTTTCAGGCTCGCAACATTATGGTGCAGCGTGGAAAGTTATTCTTCATAGATTATCAAGAAGGAAGAAGAGGACCACTACAATATGATGTGGTTTCTCTATTGTACCAGTCAAAAGCCAATTTAGCGCCAGAGATTAGAAAGAGAGTGCTTAATAGCTATTTAGATGCGCTGGCAGAGGTCCATACTTTTGATAGAGAGCAGTTTTTGGCTCTGTATCATGGGTTTGTTTTTATTCGCATTATGCAGGTCTTGGGCACATACGGAGAGCAGGGACTTCGCCAGAAAAAGGAATACTTTAGAGACAGTATTCCTTTTGCTCTAAGAAATCTTGGGGCTTTATTAGATACAGTATCCTTCCCGATAGAGGCTCCTGAAATGCTCAGGTTGTTTAAAGATCTTGCGTCGCGAGCCATTGAGATGAAGAAAGAGTCCGCAGATCAAACAATACAAGTAAACCTTTATAGCTTCTCCTACAGATTAGGAATGCCACCAGTTGGAGGAGAGCATGGTGGAGGATTTGTTTTCGATTGTAGGTGTATTCCAAATCCTGGCAGGGAAGAGAGATATAAGCAGCTTACCGGACTAGATGAGCCGGTTAAGGAATATTTAGATAATAAGAGTGAAACACACCGTTTTTTAAGTCATATATTGGCACTAGTTGATCAGGCTATTGAGAGTTATAGAGAGAGAGGCTTTACAAGTTTAGCAATTGGGCTTGGGTGTACTGGAGGCCAACATAGATCGGTTTATTTTGCAGAGAGAGTTGCCCGAGTATTAAGAGCTAAGACCGGTGTTCAGTTAGAGCTACGACACCATAGCTTAGAAGCTATGGGAAGAATTTCTGTAAAACCGTAGGTCAATATGAAGGGAATGATTCTTGCGGCTGGCCTAGGCACTCGCCTGCAACATATTACAAGAGACAAACCTAAATGCCTTGTTGAGGTAGATGGAAAGCCGATTTTATTGCATGTAGTAGAGCAGCTTAAAAAAGCTGGAGTTCGTGAATTAGTAATTAATCTACATTACCTAGGCGATCAAATTCGAAAGTATGTCAGTGATCATAACTCATTTGGATTAAGGGTTATATTTAGTGAAGAGCCAGAGATCCTTGGTACCGGTGGAGGTGTTGCTAAATGTGCGGATATTTTAAGTGGTGAGGATCCTGTTATTGTTCATAATGGTGATATCTATTCAGAGATAGACCTAGAAGCGATGGTAAGATCTCATAGATCGATCAATGCAAATGCTTCTCTTCTAGTAATGGCGCGGGAAAGTAATAGAAGGCTCCTCTTTGATAGTCAGAATAGTTTGTGTGGATGGGAAAATTTAAAATCTGGATCGAGGCAGCTTATTAGGGAAGAGATGCAGGCAAGCATTAGTTTAGCATTTTCAGGTATACAAATTATTGATCAAAAAATTATCTCAGAACTCAGAGCTTTTACCGGTGAATTCTCAATAATAGACGGATATTTTGCAGCGGTCAGAAGAGGACTTTCGGTTAAGGGCTTAGACGTAGGAACTGCTTATTGGGCGGATATGGGTTCACCTGAAAAGCTGTCAGACCTTAATAAATATCTGACAGCCCAGAAAATTCAGTAGGTTAAATATAGGATTGTTAGATCTTCAATTTTTACTCGATTAAGTTGAAAAATAGCTGCAAAAGCAAAAGAAAGTCTTAAATTGCTCCGATATTCCTAGGGCTATGGGAGATGAAACTCAGATAATCGAAGTTGAAGAGAACGAAACTACCGTTATTTCTACTACCTGGTTTGGTAAGATGGAAGGAGCGCTGTACTGGAAAGTGATCCCTCCTGATTTTTTAAATCCATACCGTCCTCGCATTCCCGATGCTGTCCTTATGGATTGGGTAAAGAATATGGAGAGTTTAAAGAAGGTTTCTTCTCTGCGCTGTATGTGTGATGGCTATGAAGTTTTAATGATGAGAGATCTTGTTGACCCTATTATCTGTTCAGATCATCCATGTATTACAATGATGAGTTATAGCGATATTCTTGAGTATATAGAGTTAAGTGGAGTGTCGCAGAAGGTCGTTGAAGATTTAGAAAAGGCTCAAAATTTTATTCGCGAAGAGCTTTTGAGCAGAGAACGTCAAGCAATTGAGTCTCCAGAAAGAGATCGAAAGATCGAACCAAAGAAGAAAAAAACCAAGGAAAAGGTGATAAAAAAGCCAAATTATGGTGGTGGCGGTTATCGAGTCATTAGATCAGGGTTTTAGTTTTTCTCTAATATGAACCTGTCCTCAGGGGTATCCAAAAAAGAAAAAAGAGCATTGATCTGGTTTGATCAATGCTCCTTTTGATGAATAACTCTAAGCTAAATAAATTTAGCGAAGTAGAGTTAGTCTCTCTTGTAGCTCTTCTGGATTGCCTTCGTATGTTCTTAGGCACTCCTGAAGACTCACTGGATCTAGGTCAAGGTGTAAGCAAACCCATGCAAAGCTAAAGGACTTCTTCGGTGTTAATTTACCGAAGAGCCACTGTCTTGCACTTCTTACTACGTGACGCTCGCAGTGGGCTGTTCCAAAAGCATCGCAGATAGCACGGGCTAATACTGCTGCCAGAAGGTTTCTCTCCGGCTTTACCGGGGAGGCTGCTTCTGAATCATCTAACTCTGGGGAAAACTTCTTAAGGGCTGAAGAAGAGGACATAGGAAAACTCCTAAAAGGCACCTGGGAAAACAAAACCACAAAACCGCCTTTTGATCGATTTAGCTTGAAAAGCTAGCTAATACGACCAAAAAACGGTCAATGAGAGATTAAATTTCTACTTTAAGAAACCTAAAGCTCCCATCGCTAGCTTTTAACGAGTTGAACTAAGAAGGTCAATAAAAAAGTGTAACGAAAATGAGATAAGTTACGGAAATTAATATATTGATCTTCATCGATCCCACTTTCTTGGCTGGAAATTGATCATTGTTCTTTTTGTTAGAGATCGATTGTAATCTATTAAGATCACAGTCTTTTTACCTAACTATTTGAAATTTATAGGTAAAATGAATAGTTTGTAAGATCTGACCATGATCATCTTAAAAGCTGTGACGGGATTGACTTTTATGCCCGCAGAATATTACTCTCCATGGCCGGGATTGGCGTAATTTGTAAACATTGTTTGGGTTTAGCCCGTTGGATTTTTAGTTATGGCAAAGAAGCTTTTTGTTAGCAACCTTGATTTTGAGATCACTGGCGAACAGTTGAGAGAGATGTTTGCTGAGTTCGGTTCATGCATTAGTGCAGTTCTCGCAACCGATCGAGAGACAAAGAGATCCAAGGGATTTGCTTTCGTTGAGATGGAGCGAGATGAAGATGCTATTAAAGCTATCGAAGCTTTAAACAACAAGATCGTAAACGGCCGCCCAATGAAGGTTGCTGAGGATCGTGGAAAAACTTCCTCTCCTCGCGAGTCCTCTGAAGGTGCTGGTTCTGGAGAAGGCGGAAAGAGAAAGTATGAGCCACTCCCACCAATCCAGAGAACGCAACTTTTCCGTCGTCGTAAGAAGTTAGATCCTTTTATCGAAGATCCTACTAAGACAATCGATTATAAAGATGTTGCACTTCTTTCTAAGTTCATGAGTGAGCGTGGAAGAATTCTTAGCAGAAAGCTAACTGGATTGAGCGCTTTCAATCAGAGAAAGCTAACACGTGCAATCAAGCGTGCTCAGCATCTTGGATTGCTACCTTTTGCTAATGTTTAATTAGTTTTTCTAATTAAATAAGCAAAGAAAAAGGGCTGAATATATATTCAGCCCTTTTTCTTTTTTAGTGATCTTATTGATTCAGAACTTAT
>CAZTER010000248.1:0-3942 GCA_964612045.1 uncultured Bdellovibrionales bacterium | reverse complement strand
TGTCATTGCCCTTTATCGTGGTTATCTAATAGAAATAACTCCTCAAATGTGGGCGCGACTTGGCACTTCGTGGCATCATAAGGAGTAGTAGCCGAATCTAACTAATTCGGTGTTTTTTAGAAGGTCTCTTGAAAGGTAATTTCCGTGACTAATAACAAGGCAACATTGATAAATCCCGTTCCATTACTCGCTCTTAGAGAGCTTGTTGTTTTCCCACAACAGGTTGTCCCACTATTTGTAGGACGTGAGAAGAGTGTAAAAGCCATTGAATATTCTCAGCGTGAGAATAAGTTCATCATGCTTGCAGCGCAGAAAGATGCGCGTACAAGTAACCCCTCGCAGAAAGATATCTATTCAATCGGTACTCTTGGTGAGGTCGTTCAGCTAATTCGTTTGGCTGATGGTCCGATTAAAGTTCTCGTTGAAGGAAAGTCGAGAGCTAGAATCAAGAAGTTTGTTGGTGAAGATGACTTCATTCAGGTAGACGTAGAAGAGTTAATTCCTGCTGTTGAGATGACCACGGAGTTAAAGGCTCTGATGCGCTCAGTTAATATGACCTTCGAGAATTATGTGAAGCTCGGTAAGAAGGTCAATCCTGAAATGATCATGCACGTGAATGCAATTGAAGACGCTTCGCGGCTCGCAGATGCAATCGTTGTGCAGTTGAATCTTAAGCTTGAAGATAAGCAGGATATCCTTGAAACGATTAACCCAAGTGAGAGATTAGATAAGATTCTTGGTCACATGAAGAGTGAGATTGAGATCTTGCAAGTTGAGAAGCGGATCAGGAATCGCGTTAAGAAGCAGATGGAGAAGACTCAGAAAGAGTACTATCTCAATGAGCAGATGCGCGCGATCCAGAAAGAGCTTGGAGAGAAGGATGATTTCAGAAATGAGATTCAGGAGCTTGAAGATAAGCTAAAATCCAAAGATATGCCTGATGAGGCACGTGAAAAGACAGACAAAGAGATCAAGAAATTAAAGATGATGTCTCCTATGTCTGCTGAAGCAACAGTAGTTCGCAACTATGTTGATTGGATGTTGGCTCTTCCATGGAATGAGTGCTCCAAGGATGAGATCGATATAGATAAAGCTCGTGAAGTTCTTGAAGAAGAGCATTACGGATTGGAGAAGATTAAGAAGAGAATTCTTGAATACCTAGCTGTGCAGAAGCTAGTAGGAAAGATGAAAGGCCCAATCCTTTGTCTTGTTGGACCACCGGGAGTTGGTAAAACATCTCTAGGTAAATCTATCGCTCATTCAACTGGTAGACAGTTCGTTAGAGTTGCTCTAGGTGGCGTAAGAGATGAAGCTGAGATCCGTGGTCACAGAAGAACATATATCGGTGCGTTACCTGGAAAGGTTATCCAGTCATTGAAGAAAGCTGGAACAAGTAATCCGGTATTCTTGTTGGATGAAATCGATAAGATGTCTACTGATTTCCGTGGCGATCCATCTGCTGCGTTACTTGAAGTATTGGATCCAGAGCAGAACAGCTCCTTTAATGATCATTATCTAGATTGTGATTATGATCTATCAAAGGTGATGTTTATCTGTACTGCGAATACATTACACACAATTCCGCAGCCGTTATTAGATCGTATGGAGATCATCCAGCTATCTGGCTATACAGAGCCTGAAAAGTTGGCGATCTCTAAGCGATATCTTATTCCGAAGCAGGTTGAGGAGAACGGATTACAACCAAGTAATATCGAACTCTCTGACAGTGCTGTAGTCGATGTAATTCGTCGATATACTAGGGAGTCCGGAGTTAGAAATCTTGAACGTTCGATGGCTACTCTATGTCGTAAGGCCGCTGTTGAAGTGGTTGAAAACGGCAAAGAGCATCTTACAAAGATTAATGCTGAGAACCTTATGCATTATCTCGGGCAGCCACGCTTTAGATACGGCAAGCAGGAAGAGACACATCAGGTTGGTACTACAACCGGATTAGCATGGACCGAGAAGGGTGGGGAGTTGTTAGTAATTGAAACAACAGTTCTTCCTGGAAAGGGACGTTTGCAGATTACAGGTAAACTTGGAGATGTCATGCAGGAGTCAGCTCGCGCTGCTCTTAGCTATGTAAGATCTCGTGGAGATATGTTGGGATTACCACGTTACTTCTACGATAAGATCGATCTTCACGTGCACGTGCCTGAAGGTGCGATTCCAAAAGATGGTCCATCTGCTGGTGTTACAATGGCAACATCATTTGTTTCAGCTTTAACTGGAATTCCAGTTGATAAGAACGTTGCAATGACAGGTGAGATCACCTTGCGTGGAAATGTTCTTCCGATCGGTGGATTGAAGGAAAAGGCACTCGCTGCTCATAGAGGTGGAATTAAGAAGGTTCTATTCCCTAAAGAGAACGAGAGTGAGATTGAGGAGATTCCAGCAAGCGTACGAGCAGAGCTCGAGCTAGTTCCGGCTTCTCATATCGACGAGGTGCTTGCAGAGGCTCTTATAGGGCTAGATTCCAAAGAGTTCGAGAAGAGCTTGGATCGCAAAGCGCAGCGTGATGAGATCCTCTTTGGTGAGACGCATGATGATAGCGATGGTGAGTCAAAGGAGAAATCAAGCTCCGTCGTAGCTCACTAATTAGTGACATCATAAAAAGTTGGGGGTAAACAAGTAGTAATTCTACCTGTTTACCCCCAAACTATTTAAGCGCTTCTTTTCCTTAGGTATCGGTCTAAGAGGCTCTTATTTATCCCCAGCCTATTTGCAACGTTGAGCAATATATTATATATCCTCTTATTCCCAAATTGGGGGCGTTTAGCTCAGTTGGTAGAGCATCAGCCTTACAAGCTGAGGGTCACAGGTTCGAGCCCTGTAGCGCCCATATTGTTGGCATTTTTGCTGGCGCAAAAATAGCATCTATATTGTTGGCATTTCTGCTGGCGCAGAAATAGCATTTTCCCTTTTAAAATTCCTTTTCTTGCAAAATTTGTTTTTTGCTTTTTTATTGCAAAAAACATGGGTAATTCTCGCGATAGGCGAGAACCGGCACTTGAATGTCACTGAAAGTGCAAATAAAACTTCGCGCCCTATGTCGTCAGCAATCCCTTCTCCACATAACTTATAATTATATCTAATAAAAATTGGAGCGGGGACTTTAGTCCCCGAAGTACGACTGCTCGCAAACCAAGAATATAAAGTCGTATATTTATCTAATTAAAATTAATTGAATCTCAGACCTTAGTCTTATAGCGGTGAATATTCATAATATTCAAATCTAATTAATAAATTATTTTCCTCTCACCTGCTCCGTTATTTTGCTGAGATATTTAGGCGAAACAAGTTTAATTCATAATTGAATAAAGCTAGTCAAATACTACTAAAGAATATTCATTTTATCAGACTTTGTTACATCTTAGATTTGGATACGATGATCTACAAACTCTTAGCTTATGTGAGGATTTATGTTGGATAAAGATGGTTCGACTCCGGCAAAGAAAGATGTTAGCGCTACAACGCCTGCAGTCTCAGATATTCAACCATCTCTAGGAACTCCAGGTGATCTTTCTCGTCGAGATTTACAGCGTGAACGTATGGGAGGGTTGGGCCAGCCTTATCCAGTAGGCTGGGATGGAATGCAAAGGGATTTATATGAGGGAAGAGATAAGGGGTTCGCACTGGTTTTTGTTGTAGCTGATTATACCTCAGATGGCTTCTGGGATAATTTTTTGTTCGACGTTCTTCCTGCAGTTGGCTTACAGCCAGATGCTCGTGAAGCAAATGGTAAATTGATACCTTCAACCATAGATGCATTGAAGAGTCTTCCGCGAGGCAATTTTAATACATATCATCTTATGGAGCCTCAATGCAGTGAGTCGTTATATGGAAAGGCTGGAATTGTTAAGCCCGGTTTCAGCAAACTGCCAGCAATTTTTATCTGTCGTGTTGGTGAAGATACCGGAAAGTATCTATTCAATGTCGATA
>CAZTER010000247.1:0-3949 GCA_964612045.1 uncultured Bdellovibrionales bacterium | reverse complement strand
TTTATCTTTTTTATGACAGTCGCATCGTATGGTGCTGAAAAATCCTTGAGAATTTTGCTGGCAGCAGTTGCCTTCCAATCTTTAACAAGGATCATATCCTTGATTGCAACAGGAATTCCTAAAAGAGGAGCTTTCTCTCCAGCTTTTAGCTTTTTATCCGCATCGCGAGCTTCTTCTAAGGAGCGTTCACGCTGAATTTCTGTAAAACAGTTTAGATCGCTATGCTTCGCGATTCGATCAAGTAAGATCTCTGTAATTTCTACAGAGGTGGTCTTTCCTGTTGCTAACTGCTCTTTTAATTCTGTAACTGAGTTGAATGGAATTGCCGACATATGAACTACTCCTCAATAACGATCGGCACCTTAATGAATCTTCCAGAGGACTCTGGAGTGATCTTTAGAAGATCTTGAACCGGCATGTGGGGTGCGACCACATCTTCGGCGAATACGTTGGTACTACCATGGACATGGCTCATAGGTTGAATGTTATCGACATTCACCTCTTGGAGTCTTTCAACGTACCCTAATATATTGTTCAATTTTTCAGCGACCTTCTTAGTCGCTTCGCCAGATACTTCTAAGGCTGCAAGTTTGGCTAGTTTTTTTACCGCCTGATCATCAAAGATCGTTGCCGCTGACTTCCCATCTTTGTTCTCTGACATCGTACTCCTGGCTACTTTATCAAATATAACTAAACTCAATGAGCCAAAAATGACTATGAAGACAATTGGCTCTTCACTATTTGGTCTGTCTGTTAATCACTTCAGCCTAAATCAGAAAGAGGATAAACACCTGATCTCTGGTTTACACTAACAAACCCTATAAGAACTCAAGGGCTCTTATGGCTAACTATGACAGTTGGCCATAATATTCCCCTACTTGGCCCTCTTTTATAGCCGCGTTAGTGGATAAAAAGAAAGGGGGTGAGTTGTTGCTACAGATTGAATTGACGGCTAAACTCCCCATCATTCAACCACTATTTTTAAAAGAGAGTTGTGACCAGTTCTAAACGTTCCCCAAGCAGTAGCGGTTTTGACTATGATCTCCTAGTCCTGGGATGTGGCCCTGCAGGCCAACGTGCCGCAGTTCAGGCAGCCAAACTCAAAAAAAAGGTTGGAATTGTTGATAAGCGAGAGGTTGTAGGTGGAATCTGTGTAAATGTAGGAACAATTCCTAGTAAGTCATTCAAAGAGGCTGTTCTTTACCTTTCCGGATTTAGGCAGAGAAATATCTATGGTGCTGGATATCGTGTAAAATCTCAGATCGAGATGTCTGATCTTACATTTCGATGTAACCGGATCATGATGACTGAAATTGAGGTTATCAAGAATCAATTACAACGTAACTTTGTCGATGTAATTCCTGGCCATGCTCATTTTATAGATCAACATACTGTTGAAATTACCTCCTCAGTAGAAACATTACGTTTAACTGCAGATAAGTTCGTTGTCGCTGTTGGAGCCGAGCCAGTTAAGCCAAGTAATATCGCTTTTAATGGTAAGACCATCTTTACTAGTGATGATATTCTTACCATGGAAAAGCTTCCGACTGAGATGGTTGTAGTTGGTGGCGGAGTTATTGGAACTGAATATGGGTCTATGTTTGCGGCCCTAGGAGTAAGTGTAACCATCGTTGATGCGCGTAAGCGATTATTAGGCTTTGTAGATGAAGAGATTATTGAGTGCTTGCAGTATCAGATGCGATCGCTCGGTGTAACTCTTCGTCTTGGTGAAGAAGTTAAGAGTGTTGAAGAGCGTCCTGATGGACAGGTAGTAACCTCATTAAAGAGTGGAAAAGTAATAGTCTCAGATTGTGTTCTTTTCTCAGCTGGTAGACATAGTGCAACTGCAACGCTTGGTTTAGAGGCAGTTGGGCTTAAAGCTGATGAAAGGGGACGAATAATAGTTAACTCAAATTACAAGACAGAGTGCGAAAATGTTTTTGCAGCTGGTGATGTAATCGGGTTCCCAGCTTTAGCCTCAACCTCTGGAGCTCAAGGAAGGTTAGCTTCGTTAGCAGCTTTCGGTGTTCAAGAGCGTTCAAATTCTGTTCCTCTTCCTTTTGGTATCTATTCGATCCCAGAGATTAGCTATGTTGGCTTAAATGAAGATGAGCTAACTCGCAAAGAGATTCCTTATGAGGTCGGAATAGCTTGGTATAAGGAGATTGCTCGTGGTCTATTGATCGGAGATGAGCAAGGGATGCTTAAACTACTCTTCCATCGTGAAACTAGGGAGATCCTTGGAGTCCATATTATCGGAGAGGCTTCAACCGAACTTGTTCATATCGGTCAGTCTGTGATGGCATTGAAAGGTGGCTTAGACTACCTACTTGACGCAGTCTTTAATTATCCTACCTTGGCAGAGTGTTATAAGGTCGCAGCACTCGATGGTTATAATAAGCTCCGTAAGTAAGCTCCGTAAGAAAGCGCTGTTACCCACACTAATAGATACAGTACTGCATAAAGATAAGGTGCATAGAGAGTCACTGTTCTTGAAGTTAACTTTATCTTTACTAGATATTTAACGTCTAGATCTGGGTAATGAGAGTTGAATGTGGTGCAAAAAAAATCTACTGCGAACCTCCTCGGTGATAGATCATTAATCGCTCCTTTGTTGAGAGCGTTATCTCATCGTTTAAGGTCTCCGATGAGTATAATTGAGATGGAGAGTCAGAATATCTCGTTATTGGCTCAATCAGGAGTGCTTATACAAGTTAATGAAATAGAAGAGTCTTGTTCTGCTATAAGGCGTGCGAGCGAAAGAAATAAAGAGATTTTACAGATTATCGAAAAGTTTCTTTCTTTGGATAGAGCTATGATTTCTTCAGAAGAAGCTCTTGAACACCGGAGCTGTATCTTAGATCTAGTGCAGGAGTTTGAATTGCCATTAGAGATAGATTTTTTGAATGATAGAGAGTGTTCACTGAGACAGGATGTTGTTTGGTGCAATCTCGGGTTGATCTCTATTATAAAAAAACTTCTTTCTCAGTTTGTTTGTTTTAAAGGAATGATTAGCGCGAGCAGATTGAGCTCTGCATATGAAATGGTAATTCCCTTTGAGCAGTTACGTCCATTATTTAAAACAGGGCAATATAACTCGTTTATTGATCTATTCTTAAATTATCATAGTTCTGATCTGTTCGAATCTGTGCTGATTGATCATATGCTTCTTGCTCTTGGCGCTACAACTAATATCTCTATAGGAGAAAACTCCTATCTTAAACTACGCTTAGTATTAGTAGATGAACGGAAGAGTATTAATAGTTGATGATGATCTCTCTCATGCGGAGTCGTTAAGGCGTACTCTCTCTCAACGACAGACTAATATAACGATAGATCTCACTAGTAATCTATCTAAAGCTCGTGAGTTAATTAAGAATGAGTACGATGTTATTATTCTTGATCTTGTTCTTGACTCAGCTATAGGACCATCTTCTGGCTTTGAGTTGTTGACCGAAATCAATAGCACGTCATCTTTTACAAGAACGATAGTTTTAACAGGCTATATTGATGACCGCACTGGAATTCAGGCACTAAGACTGGGAGCTGCTAATTTTCTGTCTAAGCCAGTCAATTTAGATCATCTAGCAGCTCTCGTTTCGGATGGAGTCGTACAGTCCAAAATTAGAAGAGAAAGCCGATCTAGGGTTGTTAGCTTTGCAAACCGAGAATTGGTTGGACGAAGTGTCGTTATGGAGCAGGTGAAACAAGAGGTGGCCTTTGCAGCTTCTAATTCGATGCCAGTTCTAGTTTTAGGAGAGACAGGAACAGGGAAGGGGGTAGTCGCTCGATTGATCCATGACCTTTCAGCTATGCGCGCAAACTTACCATTTGTTAGGTATCAACCCAGTGGAGCTTCTGGTGATGTCGTTTCTGGGGAGTTATTTGGTTACTCAAAAGGAGCATTCACAGGAGCAGTAAGTGCACATTCCGGGATCTTTCATGAGGT
>CAZTER010000246.1:0-3952 GCA_964612045.1 uncultured Bdellovibrionales bacterium | reverse complement strand
GTCTACCTTGATTCCAGGCCCTATTCCACACCCAAGATCGCAGGCGATTTCGAATAGCTGTTGATTATCCTTTAATTTCTCCCCTGAGGCAGCTACAGAATTTAATATCTTACCTCTAAGAGGTAAGACGGCCTGAATCTTGCGATCTCTTCCCTGTTTCGCACTACCACCCGCAGAGTCTCCTTCTACAATGAAGAGCTCTGAATCAAGTGGGCGAGTTGAAGAGCAGTCAGCAAGTTTGCCAGGAAGGTTCAACCTATGACTTACACCGACCTTTCTTGAGATGCTGTCAGCTGCTGATCTCGCAGCTTGTCTAGCCTTTGCTGCTAGTGTGATTCTTTCAATAATCAATGAGGCTATATTTGGCTTAGAGTTTAGTGTGTTCTCGAATGTGCGCACTAATGACTCTACTGGAGCAGTAACCTCTGGATTGTTGAGTTTGTCCTTTGTTTGGCCCTGGAATTGTAGCTGGCTAATAGATCCTGGAACGAGAACAGAAAGTACTGCTACTAATCCTTCGCGGATATCATCACCCCCGATCTTGACCCCTTTAGGAACAAGGTTGTGAACGCTGAGATAATTTCTTAGCGCTTTGTTTAAGCCCGAACGCATCCCGTCTTCATGAGTTCCTCCCTGTCCGGTATGAATGCCGTTAACATAAGAGAGAACTTGTTCTGAAGTAGATTCGGTCCAACAAAATGCAAGATCTACCTTAACTCCATCAGCTCGCTCGAGAGTAAAGATCTCCATTCCAACCGGTTTAGCCTCTTTTTTTTCAAGGAGGCTCTCAAGATAAGCTTTTAGTCCATCTGGGTAACAGAAGGTCTCGCTTTTAGCACTTATCTCATCCACAAACTTGATTGATAGACCTTTATTCAGGAAGGCCTTCTCTTGAATTAAATTTTGCAGCCTATCTGAAGAGAATCTGGTGTTTTTAAAGATCTCAGAGTCTGGTCTAAAAAATATCTTTGTCCCATGTGCCGATGTTTTTTCTCCACGGGAGATCTTTGATGAGGCTTTGCCGCGAGAGAAAGATTGGCTCCACTCATATCCATCACGTTTAATAGTTGCTACTAATTCACTTGATAATGCATTGACAACGCTAGAACCGACGCCATGCAATCCACCAGCAGAGACGTAATTTCTATCTGAGAATTTTCCTCCGGAGTGTAGTGTCGTAAGGATTAATTCAAGAGCTGGCTTCTTAAAACGAGGGTGAATATCTACGGGGATACCGCGACCGTTATCCTCTATAGTAATGCTCTCTCCATCTTTATGAAGGGTAACTATAATTGCATTGGCATGCCCGTTCATCGCCTCGTCAATCGAGTTATCAAGGATCTCTTTAACAAGATGGTGAAGTCCCTGCGGGCCTTCAGTGCCACCAATATACATTCCAGGTCTCTTTCTTACGGGCTCTAATCCCTCTAAAACCTCGATATCTTCTGCTGTATAGCTCATTTTGCGTGCAGTGCTCATCTTTGCGCTCCAATTAGTCCAACAACTCAACCTTCTCAATCTCTCCACGAGCTATTACTCGCGAACCCTTTAGACCTCGATGTCCAGAGGTCATGTCTTTCATTGCAAACTCGTTACGTTTGCCCTCACTTGAGATCGCACAACACTTCTGTCCTCCAGAGTATCCTAGTGCGCCAACAATTCGATCGTCGTCTCTGATGCCCATCAGGATTACTCCGACTGCGCCGAGCTCTCTTTCTGGAATCTCCTTAATAGGAATTGAGAGTCCGATTGCTTTGCGTGTGAACATTGCAAGGTTTCTCTCGCTAAGAGCAACAGCAGCTAGCTTGTCTCCGTCGCGGACCTTCATTACTCTCTTGCCGCTCTTCTTAATTCCAGTAAGCCCATCAAGCTTTACTAAGCATCCTAGACCTTTTTCGGTTACTAGAATCACCGAGCTTCCTTCTTCTAATACTAAGTTGTGCTTGCTTAAGGCATCATCGGCCTTAGCCTCTCCACCACGAACACAGAAGCTTGCTCTGATCTCCTCTCCATCGCGGAACTTTAATATCTTCTGAATAGGATCTCCATAACCGCTAGAGGATGGGAACTCAGAAGCTCTTAGTGAGAATACTGAGCCATGTGTAGTAAAGAATATAATCCAATCCAAGGTCGATACGGGATGAGCTGCAATAATTGAATCTCCCTCACGTAGGCGAGTGGAGCTTAATTCGTTATTTTGACGAATTCTCTTAATCCATCCATCTGCAGTTACAATTGCGTATACATCTTCATGCACTACGTAATCTTCCTCACGGATCTCAAGATCTATATTATCCTTTACAAGTTTACATTTTCTACGATCGCCGTGCTTCTCCGAGAGATCCTTTAACTCTTTTTGCACTATCTCTGAGAGTTTTTTAGTGCTCTTAAGGATCGATTCAATCTCAGCAACTCGCTTCTCCTTGGCTGCTAACTCCTCTTTGATCTCGTCGATATTTGTACGAGAAAGTTGGTAGATCTTCATATCGACGACTGCGAATGACTGGACCTCTGTTAGCTTGAATCTTGCCGCAAGCTTGCTAGCAGCATCTGATCTTCCATCAGACTTTCTTACGATCTTCAGTGCTTCATCCAAGGCATCAAAAATCTTTGCTAGTCCTTCGAGGATATGGATCCTCTCCAAGAGAGAACGTCTTTCAAACTCTAACTTCTTTCTGACTACCTCGTGTCTAAAGTCGAGGAAGTGTTGCAAGCAGGCCTTAAGAGATAGAACTTCTGGCCTCAAGGATCCATTAGAGGTTGGCACAAGTGCTGTCATGTTGACTGGGAAGGTCGATTCTAATGGCGTGTGCTTAAAGAGATAAGCCATAGCTCTCTCTGGGTCAGCTTCATTCGCCAATTCGAGGACTATTCGAACCTCACTAGTCGATTCATCTCTAATATCGACTAGTTGTGGAACCTTTTTCTGAATAATTAGATCGGCGATCTTCTCAACTAGTTGGGATTTGTTGATAGCGTATGGAATCGAGGAGATAACAATGATCCTTTTCCCTCGCTTTTCGTCTTCAACTTCCCATTCGCCGCGCATCCTGATAGAGCCCTGGCCTGTTTCGTAAACTTGTATAAGCTCTTGGCGAGTATTTAAAATCTGACATCCGGTAGGGAAGTCAGGCGCCTTAACTATTGTAGTAAGTCGAGAGTTATTGACCTCAGGGTCCTTGGCGAGCTCTAGAAGAGCCTCAACAATGTCACATAGGTTGTGAGGAGGGATGCTGGTCGCCATTCCAACAGCGATACCAGAGGCTCCATTGATTAACAGATTAGGCACTCGACTTGGAAGTACCACCGGCTCGTTCATTGTGGCATCAAAGTTGTCTCTGAAATCTACGGTCTCCTGATCAATCTCTCCGATAACTTCAATAGCTAAATCTCTTAGTTTTGCCTCTGTATATCGATAAGCCGCTGCTTCGTCTCCATCAAGTGAACCAAAGTTTCCCTGTCCATCAACAAGAGGGTATCTAAGTGAGAACTCTTGCGCCATTCTGACCATGGCATCGTAACAGGCAACGTCTCCATGTGGATGATAACAGGCTAGAACTTCACCAACTACCTTGGCTGATTTTCTATGTCCTGTACTTGGGGTTAACCTTAGGTTGTTAAGCATCGCGTAGAGAATTCTGCGTTGAACCGGCTTAAGCCCATCACGTACATCTGGAAGCGCACGACCGGTCACTACGCTCAAGGCGTATGTAAGATATCGGTCTTGTGACTCTTTTTGTAGGGAAGTATCAAGGATTGCCATTTCGAACTCTCGGTTTAAGTTGGTTAATGTGGGGTGAATCTAACGGAGATTTAATGGAGAGAAAAGGGGAACAAAGCTCTCAGGCAAAAAAATGTAATTGATAACAGGGTAAACAGAATCTGAAAGGGTGGTTTTAACCCGTAGAATTAGATGAATTAAGTGGATCTAAAACTAATAAACAATGGAGTA
>CAZTER010000245.1:0-3953 GCA_964612045.1 uncultured Bdellovibrionales bacterium | reverse complement strand
GTATGCGGTATTAGCCAAGCTTTCGCCTGGTTATTCCCCGCGAACGGGAACATTACCTAAATATTCCTCACCCGTGCGCCACTTTACTCATCCTTGCGGACTTTCACGTGCGACTTGCATGTCTTAGGCACGCCGCCAGCGTTCATTCTGAGCCAGAATCAAACTCTCAGATATTTTTTTAAATTTTCGGAATGTACTATTCATGAGACAGCGTCTCATGAATTGACCTACTAGCTCTCTACTTAAGAGAAACTAAATAGGTCGACATAGATTTATGACCTAGCTGTAAAAACAATGTTTTTACAGTTAAAACTCAATCATTCGTAGCGATTACTAAAAGTAATTCGCTACGCTAAGCAACTTCTACCCATTACCGAATTTTCCTTGAGAATTGGTGCAATCTCGAAGTCTTAGCCTTTGCTTTCGCTCTTGCTTACTTCTTAATCACCCTTCTCAGCGGCCGTTGATTATAACATAACTGGCACAAGAAAGCCAAGCGATTGACTCAAATTTTTTATTTGAGTGATTCGCTCGGTCTTATTAGCACCGTACTGGTATCTAATTGAATTTATTTGAAATTCAAAAACCAACAGCCGAGGGAAAGGATAATACGCAGACTGCCCTTTGATGTCAACAAAGACACAAAGGATTTTAAAAAAAATTTTTCTCCTCAGCACAAAATGTACTGCAGCTGCTAATTCCATTATCGCTACGAACGTATCGTAGCTCTAAAACTACTCAACACCCCCTAACCGGCAAGAGCGCCCTTAGGAGCATGCCATTCTGCTGATCATTGGTATATTACCAACGGCGAGGAACTCTTGTATGTTTAATCAGGTTAAACCGTTTGGCAACACATAAAATGGCTATAAAAGTCGCATTTTCAGCGGGAGAAGTGTCAGGAGATGAGCACGCAGCAAAGCTGTGTCGCGCTCTTCAAGGCACATTAGAATCAGTATCGTTCAAAGGCATGGGAGGATCAGCTCTTAAAGCCGCGGGATGTGAACTACATATAGATTGCGAGAAGCTTGGATCTGTAATGGGGATTCAGGAAGTTCTTGCGCGATATCGCGACATAAAGCGTTCTTTCACAGAGATGAAGCAGCTTTTATCTGACTGGCATCCTGATTTACTAATCTTAGTAGACTATCCTGACTTTAATTTAAGATTAGCAAAAGCAGCTAAATCCCTCGGAATACCTACTCTCTATTTTATCATTCCTAAGATGTGGGCATGGCGCCAAGGCCGAGTTAAGAGCTTTGCAAAATACATAGATCACGCCGCGACAATCTTCCCATTTGAAGGAGATTTTCTCACTAAGCATGGATACAAAAAGAGTATTTATGTTGGTCATCCATTCTCTTCTGACTCCATGTTTAGTAGAGCATGCGCTGAAAAAGCTGGATTTTTAACCTCTCTTGGAGCTTCGCACCAAAAACGCACACTGACACTCCTTTTAGGAAGTAGGAGCAACGAGATCTCCGCTCACTTAGATCTAATGACTGAAGGATTAAAGTCATTAAAGGAGAGGTTTCCAGATCTTCAGTTCTTGGTGCCTCTAACAAAAAACACCGAGATCGAGAAAGTGATGCAACGCCTTAGAGGAATTAACGATATCTTCGTTTTTCGAAATCAGTCAATTAATGCAATGGCAGCTGGCGATGTCGGATTAATCAAATCAGGGACATCAAATCTACAGGCCGTATTCTGCGATCTTCCTTTCGTAATGTTCTATAAGATCGGTAAGATTTCAGCTTTTTTAGTAAGACTAATCATTCAGATTAAGGAATTCTCAATTGTTAATATCTTGCGCGCAAACACGATCAGCGAGCTCTTACAAGAGGACTTAACACCAGAAAGAATAGTAAAAGAAGTAGGTGACCTTCTAGAAAACAGCGAAAGAAGAGCGGAGATGCGAAGACATTTTATGGAAATTCGAGAGTCCCTCTCCTCTTTCGATCAAGATGCGGAATTTACGAATTGTACTACGCCTTACGAAAGGACAGCAAAACTTGTAAAGCGAATACTCTCTGAAACCAGATCGGAATAAGCAAACTAAAATAAGGAGAATCTAGAATACTTCAAAGGATTGCAACGAAGCGATATGCCTTACTGCATCTCATGCGCAACAACGACAGAACGCACTAACCCATCTACTAATTCAGATCTAACCGCAGTTAGGACCACATCAGATCTGCGCCAAGTTGCCGGCAATCGCACTACTTTAAACCCATCACTCTCCCACTCCCAAGATAACTCAACCTCATGGAATCCTATGTAGCGTGGCTCAAACTTAAATATGGCTTTATAGAGAGCCTCTTTAGCAGAAAATATCTGCAGCAATCGAAGCTTAACTTCATCTTGATCTTCTCTAATCCACTTCATCTCATTAGGACGACAGATTAACCGCTCAATGCCATCTGTTAATGGCCTGGCTAAATCTTCTATATCCACACCAATAGATGCTGCTTCAGCGGCCTTGCAAACAACAGCACAACCAATCCACTCGTTTCTAGCTCTATCTACAGCACAATGAGATATTGAGCCTACGAAACTCTCCGGGAAGAGTGGCTCACCTGAAGCTCCTGTTAAGATTGGCTGATCAGAGCTAAATCCACAGCTCCTCAAAGCCAAGCGCGCAGCCGCCCTCCCGATCCTGAACTGCACCTTTCTGCGTGTGCTCGCTCCTTTAACTATCTCCAACTCAGCTGGATTTAGTTGATCATCATTTTTACTACTTCGAGCTGCGCCCCAAAAAAGTTGCGGCAGCTCAGGACATGATAGTGTGCTCACAGAACCTCGACTGCCTCTTCCTCTTCAAAACTGAAAGGCTCTCCACAAGAGTACTCAACTGACTCACCGGCTGATGCCCGCACAAAAGCTGCTGCTACTTTAGAAACACCCACTACATTAAAACGGAATCCATAATCAGATCGCGAACCCAAACCACGATCCTCTAAGTCACTATCGGAAAATTGATAAACAATAAATGAAGAACCATCAGGACAACTAATAACATTATCTGGAGTACGGCCATCTGTCTCACGGGTAGTGCCATCATAGATCTCTGAGCTACCAGTTAGATATTGTAGCTGAACCGGAAGGCGCACTACCACCTCTACTCCATCAGGATTACCATCGAACTCAGTCTTAGTTTCAAAGAAGACTTCGACTCTAACATCTTCACCAACATCGATATCATCAGCTAGAAGATTTACATCTTGAACTTCATATTTTCCATTCAAACTTAAAGAGGAACTCCCTCCGCAAGAGCCTAGAAAAAGTAATAAAGCGATCGTAAAGGAGACTGATGTAATGGCACGCATAGACACCTCACTAAATTGGCTACCTCACAATCATAACAGCAAATGATGGTAAATTTCGAGCCTTCAATCCGAGATATGACGAGTAAGTAATTCTTTGATATGATTTCACCCTCTCAATTAGGACAAACATAATCTCCAAATGAATAGTGACCCCTTCAAACATAGATATTTCGGTGGGATATCATCTCAACGAAGGGCTTTTCTTGAGGCAGAACGATTTGAGGCTCCCCAAAAAAGTCGTCAGCTTAAGCTATTACTAACTCTATTTAAGAGACTACATAGATCCAATAAAACAAAATCTCCTGGAAATATCTGGATTGAAGGACTAACAGCAGTACGTGGGCTTCTCCCATCTACATTCGCATTAAATCTCCTCTCAGCGATCGGCTCTCTCGTAGGGGTCCTGTGCGTTAAGGCCGTCCTTGATCAAAAATATGGAATTGCAACGGCAATGTTACTTTGCTTCGTCTACCTTATAACTGAGTTTCTAGATAATTCGATTAATAGCTGGATGATGGAACGTAGGGCAACGCTTGCAAGAGCTATTCAGGCTCACTTACTCACTCTGTGTAACTCAAAACTTTTACGGCTCGATCGCTCAGCAGATACAGCAGTTAGTAGTGGTAA
>CAZTER010000244.1:0-3958 GCA_964612045.1 uncultured Bdellovibrionales bacterium | reverse complement strand
TTAATGGAATTGTTCTAGAGCGAGAATCTTTAGTTAAGCAACTGCGTGAGATCGCAAAAACAAGAGGAACTCCCGTTACTGCAATTATTAACGGACAAGATTGTGGTCTAGTAGATGATGGAGAGGGAAGTTTTGTCGCATCACTTCTAAATGGAGCCGCTGGAGTTTTATCGAGCAGATTAGGTAGTGCTGCTGAAACTAAAGCCGTTACACATCTAAAGGAAGAGATTGTTGCTCAGGTGTTAACGCGTGGTGGGCGAATGCATATAGATGCACATAGTCAAGGAAGTATTATTACTAGTAATGCATTACGATTGCTGCAATCTGAACTGCCACCTGCTAAATGGAAGCAGATCGTAGAGCGTTTAGATGTTTCTACCTTTGGTGCAGCAATGCATCTTTTCCCTAAGGGAATAAAGGTAAATGAATATGCTCATTCTGGAGATTTAGTAGCGACCTCAACCAAGATCGCTAGCACAGGACGACAAGAATTGGCTAAAGCAATGAAAGATATCCTTGGTGGAATTGACCCAGATCTAGATAAGGCGCTCCCTAGTGTTATGCAAGAAACTAAACCTTGCGTAATAAAAGATGATTCACTTTCTGCGCATAGTGCTACTAATTATATAAAAGATATCCCTAAATTTTTTATTGAATCTTACCGCGATAATCGAGGAAAGTTAGAGCTCGATAAGCTTGCAAGTGGATTAGTAAGAGCAGTTAAGAATGGGCGTTTCTCTGACGCGACAGTACGAGACATTTTAAAAGATCTTAAGGATGAAGATCCTAGTGGAAGAGTACAAGGTGTATTAATTGAAGCTATTAAGAGTGGTGCAGTTGGAAAATTCAACTTAGCAAGCTTAGGATTAAAACCTTAATTCCCTTATATCTGAGCAGAGATATTTCCTGAATTAATAATTATTATCTTTAGTCCAGCTATCTACGACCTCTTTAATATGCGGCATATATTCAGAATGTACAGATGGAAAATCCTGATGATTAATCCCTTTTAGTCGGATAAATTCCTTAGGATTATTTGCCGAATTGTAGATCTTCTCTCCTAAATAAAAAGGAACCACAGTATCTCCATCGGCATGAGCAATAATCACTGGGCCTTTGTATTTCATTAGGTACTTCGATGTCGAGAATTTATCAAAAGCCATCCATTCAAAAAGCGGAAGGAATCTATATCGCGCTCTTGCAGCTTCGATAATAGAAGGAAATCCTCCCTCTAAAATTAAACCAGATGGTTGTGTTCTAGCAGCAAGTGAGCTGGCAATAGCGCTTCCTAATGAATGTCCCCAGATAAAGATCTTTTTTCTTTCAATTCTCTCGCTCAGCCAATTAAATGCAGTAGTTGCATCTTGTGCTACTGAGTCTTCACTTAGCTCAGGTATCGCAGGAGAGCTTCTCCCGTAGCCACGGTAGTCAAAGAGGAGAGCGTTCCAACCACTCATGTAAAATATCTGAGCAACATGAGCTAAGTCAGAAAGAGTAGCAGCATTGCCGTGACAATATAGAACGGTAGGTTTTGAGTATGGATCTATATTTTGAGTTAGCCACCATGCCGCTATTTTACCCCCTTGATTGTTATCTAACATTAGCGCTTGGTAAGGCACTCCGTAATCCGCTGGAGTAGCTAAACTTGGTGGGCGCGGGACAAAGATTAAGCTACGTTGGCGACTTACTACGGAATAGGTAACAGTAATAAGGATTGTAGCTAGGATTGATATAGTAACTACAAATAATCTGGTGAGAATAAAACGAAGGGTAGATCTAGTTGTATGAGCCAGCATAATTAAGAGAGGGTACGATGCTGTAGTATATTTTGAAAGGGGATATCAGAGGTAGTATTTGACCCACTCTTTAAGTTACGGCAATCTTCTCAACTATGAATAGCGCAGGAGCAAAATTAAGATCCCTGATCCGCATTAGATGGGCTGCGATTGTTGGTCAGTTGCTTGTTTTTGTCATCGCATGGTCCTGGATCGCTACAGATTTAGTTGTCTTGCCATTCCTTGCAATTCTCGGTGGTGTGTTTGTTAGTAACCTTGCAGCTAAATTTTTATTAAGAAATGATAGAATCTCTTCTCCAGAACTAATCGCCGCCATCTTGATCTTTGATATATTAGCGCTAACTGCAATTCTCTATTTTTATGGTGGATATACTAATCCGTTTAGTATGTTCTATCTTGTTCATATTACTTTGTGTGCCATATTTCTCGGCACATTCTGGACCTGGTTTTCCTTCGTCCTATCATCATTGCTTTTTATTGGGTTATTTTTCTGGCATATCCCGATCCAGGATCTCTCTCATCAGATGAGTTCAATGGGACATTCTCACCATCATGTTGAAGCTGGTGCTCCTTTTGATCTGCACCTTCATGGGATGTTGGTTGCTTTTATCCTGATAGGTTTCCTTTTATCGGTATTTATAACGCGCATTACTCAGGAATTAGAGAAGCTAAAAGAGCTCGATGCCAAGAGATCTAAGATGCAAGCATTGGCAAATGTTGCTGCTGGAGCAGCGCATGAGATAGCTACTCCTTTGGCTACGATCTCGCTGATAGTAGAGGGATTGCGAGGAGAAAATAGGAAAGACGGGAAGATCGCTGATGTTCATGAAGAGCTTGAGGAGTTAGCCTCTGAAGTTGAGCGAGCAGACGATATATTGTCCTCGATTAGGTCTGTTTCTCCCGAGTTGCAAGGAGAAACAGTCAGCTCTTTTCTTGTAACAGCGTTACTATCAGATGTCAGAAGACGCTTAAGTTCTGAGTATAACGCAGCGCTGTTCATAGCTGATTTTGATCGTAATCTTGAGGTGAGTTCTCTCAGAGCTTCTTTGGTTCAGGCGATCGTTTCCCTTGTTCGTAATGGAATTGAGGCCGGAGGTTCGTCTCCTAAAGTCGACCTCTCAATTGGCTTAGTCGGAGATAAATTACTGATTTCCGTGCAAGATAATGGCGGTGGAGTCGCAGTTGAAAAGCTCGAGCGCCTAGGAGAGCCATTTTTTACAACCAAGGATCCAGGAAAGGGTATGGGGCTAGGTTTATACCTGGTACATAGTTTTGTCAGTTATGTTGACGGAGAGCTTTCGTTCGAGAATAAAGCAGGCGGGCTTCTCGTAAAACTTATCATTCCGAATAATGATAGATGAGTGTTTTGCTCATGAATCGCCTTTGAAATGCGCTATTTATCTGCCTTGCCTTGCTTGGTTGCTCGATGTATGAGATCCTCCCGGCGGCACTTTTAAAATTCGGAGTATTATAATGTTTCAGGGCGATGCTATTCCCGGAGATAAAGCGGACCTTACCAATTTATTCAAGCAAGGTGTATTTTGGTTGGTGCATGTCGCTTGTCTTTTAGCTATTTGGTCAGGCGTGAGTTGGGTGGCGATTGGAGTTTGTTTTGCCCTTTATTTTGTCAGAATGTTCGCGATCACCGGAGCATATCATAGATATTTCTCGCACCGAACATATAAGACATCGCGATTTTTTCAATTCATATTAGGTTTCTTAGGAACTACAGCAGCGCAGAAAGGCCCAATCTGGTGGGCTTCTCATCATCGCCATCACCATAGACACTCCGATACTCCAGAAGATATTCACTCTCCGATTATTCATGGCATCTACTATGCTCATGTAGGTTGGGTTTTAAGCGCGCAATTTTTACATGCTCGTTATGAGTTAGTGAAGGATCTTATGGCGTTCCCTGAGATTCGAGCTCTCGATAAGTATTATTTAGTTCCGCCAGCCATGTTAGCTATTGGAACTTTCTTTCTAGGTCATTACCTTGAATCTGCTTATCCATCATTAGGAACCTCTGGTTTTCAGATGTTGGTATGGGGGTTCTTTATTAGTACCGTTCTTACTTATCACGGAACATTCTGTATTAATTCATTTACCCACTTGTTTGGTAGGAGAAGATTTAATACTACAGTTAGTAGCCGCAATAACTT
>CAZTER010000243.1:0-3965 GCA_964612045.1 uncultured Bdellovibrionales bacterium | reverse complement strand
CTATTAGGATCTGTTCGTGGATATAAAATCTTTGAGAACCAAGCTATTGAGATAAGTGCTCAAGCCGGTAGCATGGTCGGTGTTGATAAAGAAGAGAGATTAAACACTCCATGGACTAGAAGCTTTTTATTCAGACATCCGTGGTTACAGTTGAACTTACTAACAGCTTTTGTAGCTGGTGGCGTAGTTAGCGTATTCCAAAATACGATTGATCAATTAGTAATCCTTGCTGTTTTCTTGCCTGTACTTGCTGGTCAATCTGGAAATACCGGATGCCAAGCCTTGGCAGTAACACTGCGTGGTTTAACATTAGGCGATCTTACAGCTGGCAAAGAGAAAGTTCTCGTTGCCAAAGAAGCCTTACTAGGTCTCTTAAACGGAGCTTTTGTTGGAATCTCAGCTGGAGTTGGAATGTATATCTTGGCAACGATTCAAGATAATCCGATGGCTCTAACTCTGAGCTTCATTGTATTTGCTGCCATGATCGGAAGTTGTGTAGTAAGCGGAATATCTGGCGCGATAATTCCATTAGTTCTACGTAAAGTAGGTGCCGATCCAGCAACCGCATCGAGTATCTTCCTAACTACTATGACAGATATCGCGAGTATGGGACTACTACTTGGACTCGCAACACTATTAATGCTCTAAGAATTTCTCAATTAGTTTGAGCGAAAGATAAAGTAGACAGCTCCAACAATACAAAGTGAAGCCCAGAGATAATCTAACCTTATCCCCTGCTTCATGTAGATAATCGAAAAAGGAACAAAAACCGTTAGGGTTATTGCTTCTTGCAAGATCTTTAACTGATCTAATCGCAACTCTGAATATCCGATCCGATTGGCAGGTACCTGGAGTAGATACTCAAATAAAGCAATACCCCAACTTATCAACGCTGCTAAATACCAAGGCTTAGCGCTAAGATCTTTCAAATGCGCATACCATGCAAATGTCATAAATATATTGGATAAGACCAATAACGATGTAGTTTGAAATATGATAGGCATACCCCTCCTAAAATAAGAGTATGCCTATCAGGGTATATTCTATTCCTGGATTTTGAATAGAAGGAATTTACAAGGACCATCACTCTCAACTTTTAATTGAGATTCCTGCACTACCTTTAGAGCATCACCGCTGGCTAATTCCATTCCAGCAACTCGACAGTTACCAGTAACAACCTGCAACCAACCAAGCTGACCATCTGACAGTGTAGTTTCTATAGAAGAATCACTATCGACCATTCCTATTGAGAGTTCACAATCTTGATAGATTCTAAAACCTCCCTGCTTAGGATAACCGGAAGCTACTTCTATTAGCTGACCGGCTGAAATATCTTTTGTTGCAGCCTCTGCATAGCTAGGAGGTGTATTCTTTACCCTTGGCATAATCCACATCTGCAATAGGTGAACTGGATCTGTCGATGATGGATTAAACTCACTATGCTTAACTCCACGACCAGCAGACATATATTGAAATTCACCAGCAGAGATGACTCGGCCATTTCCTAGGCTATCGCGATGCTCTAATTTTCCATCGATGACATAGGTAATGATCTCCATATTTGCGTGTGGATGAGTATCGAAACCACCACCTGGTGCTATAAAATCATCATTAATTACCCGAAGAGATCCGAAGTTCATCTCCTCCGGATCAAAGTAATCACCGAAAGAGAATGAATGAAATGACTTTAACCAGGTATAATTACTTACTCCTCGCTCATCAGCTCGTTTTACAGAATACATATAATGTCCCCCTATTTTATAAAACCAATACCCAACTTCTTACATATATTTTTCAACTGAGATTGCTCTTCGACATTCAAGACGCTCATCTCTCGCTTAAGAATCTCTGCGTGCTTTGGAAAAAGCTCTGAAATGAATCGCTCTCCATCTGCCGTAAGTTGCACATGAATGCATCTACGATCATCACTCTGTCTGCAACGAGTTACAAAACCACGCTGCTCTAACTTGTCGATTGTTAGTGTCAGATTAGCCTTAGAGCATAATATCTTTTGCGCGATAACGTTCTGCGCTAGAGGACCAAGGTGATGCAACGCTTCCAAGACAGCGAATTCAGTAATTCCTATCTTTGCTGTCTCAAAGTGCTTATTTGTTCTGGCACAGAACGAGTTATATGCTCGCGATAAAGCTATAAAGGCATCTAACGCCCGAATAGTTGCTGTATCTCCAACAAATTTACTTCCCATAAATTTAAAAACCCTCGATTGACAACTAAACTGAGATTAGTATATCCTAATGAATATAGTTAAGCAATGAACGATTTAGCACTTAACTATTTATATGAGTTATTTAAAGGATTTATATGACTAAAGTTAAGGTAGTTTATCATTCAGGATATGGACATACAAAAGTTCAGGCTGAACACGTATTGAAAGGCATAAGCGAAGTTTCAGGTGTTGAGGCAAGCATAATTACCTCTGAAGAAGCGATAAAAGATCTCTCTGTTTTTGATGATGCTGATTGCATTGTATTCGGATGCCCAACATATATGGGTGGTCCATCAGCTCAATTCAAAACCTTTATCGATGCCGCCAGTAAGATCTGGTTTAAGCAGGGATGGAAGGACAAGCTTGCTGCTGGATTTACAAATTCAGGAAGTCCAAGCGGAGATAAACTACAGACCTTAAATGCATTACTAGTTAACGCGATGCAACATGGAATGGTTTGGGTTGGAACAGGATTAATGTCAGATAGTGAAGTAAATCGCCTGAGCTCATACGTCGGAGCAATGGCACAATCACTGCACGGAGAAAAAGAACCTGTCGAAGCAGACCTTCTTACAGCAAGACTATTCGGGAAACGAATTGGAGAAACCGCTGTGCGTTGGGCAGGTAAATAATTATTAAATCTAGAGGGGGGGTGCAGTAAGACTACACCCCCCCTCTCCTGTTATACATTACGACTTAAGATCTGGAACGCCTACCAAAATCATCTTCTGGTTCGACATGGACTAGAACCTTTGTAATCTGAGGTAATTTTTTATGAATTGCTTCACCGACATCATGCGCCAAGTCATGGCCAAATCTTATCGTCGCATTTGGATCACACAAGATATCTAGATCTACAAAATAATCGAAACCAAGCTTACGTACCTGACATTTATGAGTTCCCTTCACTCCTGGCACTGATAATGCGATCTCTATAATACTATCCTTAATGCTTTGATCTGGTGCTGCATCCATTAGTTCGTGCAGAGCAGAACGAAGAAGCGCGGCTCCATTAAATGAGATTATTGCAGAGGCAAACAGAGCTGCGATGTCATCAGACATCTCCCATCCAGGCCCGCCAAATATTGCGATTGAGATACCAACAAAAGCTGTTGCAGATGTAATTGCATCACTTCGGTGATGCCATCCCTCTGCTTTTATCGCGCTACTCTGAATATCACTACCAACCTTAGTTACCTTACGAGATAACCACTCCTTCAAAAAGACAGTGCCAATTAGCACTAGCAAGGTAAATGGTTTCGGAATCTGATGTGGAGTTCTTATCTCGTGAATACTCTCAACCGCGATGAATATTGCTGCTCCAATAATACCAAGCGCAACTACTGCACCAGCTAAAGGCTCAAATTTGCCATGTCCATAAGGATGATTATCATCGGGAGGCTTCCTACTTATTCGTAATCCACACAAAACAATAATGGAGGTAAAAACATCGGTAAGAGACTCGATAGCATCGGCAATTAACGCATAAGAGTTTCCAACTACACCTGAGATAAATTTTACTAAGGATAGAGCTATGTTGATAAGGATACCGAGGGTAACATTTCGTACCCCTTTATCTGCAGCGGCATCTTGATATGACATAAGATAATCCTAACGTTTCTGCATTTCAGATTAAAGCTAAAGCAGATAACAGGGAATCCACAACTATTAATCATAAGCTGTTTATCAGAGATCTTTTTTTCGAAGAATCCCTGAATATGATTTTAATAGAGTAAAT
>CAZTER010000242.1:0-3965 GCA_964612045.1 uncultured Bdellovibrionales bacterium | reverse complement strand
TAATATAATAAATACAGCTAGTTATATATAACAGCGTCTATCTGGATAATTTCCTTGAAGATTTTAATTTATTGATTCCAACTTTCCTCCGAGATCATCTTAGTAATTACAATCTAAGTTCAGCTATCGGGGAGTATTGTCCGTAAAAGTATAAATTTTATTGTTGTAAAAGATACAACGCTAAGGATTTCAGATGGTTAAATTTTTTTCCGTGCTTGACCAAGCCCTTATCTTACTTACCCTTTGCGCACTTCCTATATCAGCATTGGCTAACGATGTATCAATCGATACCTCTTGTAATCCTTGTACAGTCGGAGAACCCGTAGCTTTCACACCAGCAGCATGCACTCCTACTCCAACACCAACTGCAACTCCAACAAGAACTCCAACCAGAACTCCAACGCCAATTCCAACAGCAACACCAACACCGTACATATGTACTGACTATGGTTATGTAAACCAGGGGCCTTACTGCAAACGCAATTGCGTACGTAGAACCTGCAACGGAGCCGTAGTTTCTGATGTTTGCGGTGGTGTTTACGGATGTAACTACTGCCGAGGTGTAGGTGCATACTACCAATGCGGATGCTCTGCTGGAATTGTAGCTGGATACCACTCAGTTGCAGGACGCGTTAACTACTATATTTACGGCGCTGACGGAGCCACAATTTGCTACTCAGAATCCTGCTTACGATGTAACAAATCATTTGATCCACACTCACAGATCTCGCTTGCTGACGGATCTACAAAAGAGGCAAAAGATCTAACTGTAGAAGATCAATTGCTATCTCCAGATGGAAAAGCTGTGAAGATAAAAGAGATCGTTCAAAGTGATGAGTCTGCTCCGCTAATAGCGATTACAGTAGGTGAACAGGTTCTTAAAGTAACTCAAGGACATCTCGTATGGACACCTTCTGGATTAGTCAAAGCTGAGAAACTCAAGAAGGGAGACCTAATCAAAGTTGCTTCTGGTGAAACCTTACCTATTGATAAAGTTGAGGAGCTTCCTATCAAACTAAATCAACAGGCTTATGGAATCTGCCTTGATGTCGACGAGAAAACAACTGATGATAGACTTCTAATCGGAGATGGCATAGTCGTGGGTGACTATGTGCTTGAGAGACGTCTCGCAGACTCGAAGTAATTTAACAGTAATAAGAGAGAACAAATATGCAAACTAAACGCGTAGAGCTTGCTTCTTGTCGTCCATATCTTACGCCATTATGTCTAGCTTTGTGTCTGTTTACAATCTGCTCAAGCGCTAGTGCCCAGGTAGCGTTAAAAACTATTCCTATCTCTGATGAAGAGCTAGAAATAAAGATAACAAGCCCTGCACAGTGCACATGGGGAGATCTAGATATCTTAACGCTGGATGTTCGCGAACATTTACAAAAGCAGATACCTACCAAAGTTTATGCTTCAATTGAATCTATGGATGGCTCCGTTTTTTCATCAGCAGAGACAAATATTGAGCAGTTCTATACTGGGAAAGACAAAGAGCTTGGAGCTGTTAAGTTTCAACTACCAAAGGTCACAGAGAAAAAATTAGTTGGTATCTATATCTGCAAAGATTCCAAAAATGGAACAGATTGTCGTACTAAGAAACTCCAAGATTATAAAGAGATCTTCCATAGACATACTCTTCAGTTCAAAGATGGCAAACCCGTCAGCGAATTAGCAAAATCACAAGTTGATCCAGCTAAAGCAGGAGAAGATAGCATTTACTATTACCAACCAGCGATTCTAACAGCAGATGGATTACAGATCGTAAATGATGATTTTTCTGAACAGTCTCTCAAAGAATTCTCAGAGGATCTTAAAGCAAACGGCATTGCGACTAGCAAAGAGATCTCACATGTTGAGAAGGGAATCTTACTATTAAAATCAGGTCCAATTGTATTTAAAGCTGGAGACGGTTTGATAATTGAACTTCCCTCTTCAGATCAATCTAAATGCTCTGCTGATGTTAATAAAAATAGAGTTGGATCTACTAAGGTTCCTGAAGGACAATCGCTAATTGATGAACAGATTAACTGATTCAAAGATAGCGTATTTAGAGAGCTTTTTTTAATTAGCTTTTGATAAGCTCTAATGCCACTACACATTGGCGACCAAGGTCATTTAGCATCACAACTGCCTCTAGCTCATCTTGGGCTTCAAGAGCTAGCTGGTCTAATGTTCCATCTGAGCAGAAGTTACTATTGGCAAATCTAGCTTTGTCATCCTCTGTTCCGCGAAGGACCCTTGATAGCTCAGTGCTTTTTGTAGCTATTTCACGCAAAAGAGATAAGTTAGCTATTCCTGCTGTCAAAATGCATGTGAATGACACAAGCAAGATGACTCCAGATACTGTCAAGTTATTGATTTTATTACTCATAGCTAACCCCAAATAACCTAATTATGATCATTAATCAGATACGTATCGCATTTTGCTTCTAAAAAAGAATTTTCAGTACACCTCCACAAGAAAAGCTCTGTTAAAGGAATCCAGTACACCTTCCGATTAATCTAAATATAGTTGGGAAGCTTTAGCCTTCATACGGGAATCTATTATGTCAAAGCGATTCAATCTCTCCACAATAATATGTCGTGCGCTTTGTCTATTGGCCGTTACCTTTGTCCTGAATATTCAGACAGCGACAGCAGATAAAAAATTTATTGTAGTTGATGACTGGTCAGTAGATAAACTTTGTAATCATCCAGCAGAGGTCTGTTGTATTGGGTCGAACTGTCCAACTTTTTCTACCTCTACTTGCACATCACCTGCAGGAAATCAGGTAAGCGCGCTCTGTTCTGCATCTCCAGCCCCTGGATATGTTTGGAGTGGTGGAGCACCTTGTAAAATTGTAGGCAGTTTCAGAGATATAGTTATTCAATCTAAAACTGGTTGTACTTCAAACCCTAACAGCTCGATGGCTACTGCTCGTGTGAACTCATCCTGTGGACATGTAGTAGTTCAAGGAAATTTAATATCTGGTGAAAGCCAAACTGTATCATCTGGAAGCTTAGTTTGGGACTACGGTAATCTTCCCAAAACCCTAACGAATGTAGATTCAAATGGACTTTCAGCAAATACTCTTGTTTCTAAACTTGGGACAGAGATTCTAATAGGCAGTGGTCCATTTACAATTCCAGTTTGTCAAAAAAATAATACAGGCGACTCTCCTACAGAATTAGAGGTCACTTTTTATTTCGCCGACAATACATCTTACACTGTCACCAAAGTACAGGAACCGAAACTTAGCTTAACAACTGCTTGCGGATCTGCGGATGCAGATCTTTCTATGGGATGTCCGATGTACAACTACATCAAATTAGATATTCCAGCTCAGCACCAAGGTAAAAAATTAGGTGCTGTGAAGATAGGATTTAAAGAGGCAAGAAAACTATTTATCGGACGTTTAGGCTTTGCTTGTACAGCAGACGCAGTAGATACAAACGGAATGCCATTCGGAGAGAGAGTATATTCCTGTACTCAAACTATTCCGGCATGCGTTGTTCCAACACCAACGCCAACACCACCTTCAGTCTCCTGTACTGAGAAGGATGTAATGCCATTACTTCTAGATCTAGATGGTAATGCTTTAAAACTTAAAAACTCCATCGCTAAATCTGTGAAGATTGCAAAGACCGCAAAAGTCATCACAGCGAAGCAGGCTAGCTCGTTTAATAATCAAGCTGATAGCCTATACCACGGCATCTGGGGAACAATCTGGACAATTCCACCAAAAGTTAAGTTGTGCACAGGTGGATCAAGCTGTCAGGTTGTAAGCTACACAGCTACTATTGCAAGCTATGAGAAAGACTTTGCAGCTATGAGATCGTTAATTACTACCTTAAGCTCAAAGATGATAAAGTCCAAAAATACTACTGTAAAGAAGCGTGGCCAGGCTCTAAAGAAAGAAAGTGAGCCTGCAGACAAGGATTCAAACGCACAGGTCAGTAGCCTTCCTACAGAATCTAAG
>CAZTER010000241.1:0-3972 GCA_964612045.1 uncultured Bdellovibrionales bacterium | reverse complement strand
AAGATACAATATCCACAGCTGTAATTACATAGATTAGTAATCTGCCAAATAGCTCTTCGCCCCTTAGTCGGCACTTTAAATCGACATGCTGAAGGTCCAGGTAGATCCGCTGCGACAACTTGAAGAGCCTTCATTAAAGACCCTCTGCTATAACAAGTTTTTCTAAAGTACTCTCTAAACGGTCTAAAAAAGATTCACAAAATCTATCTAAATTTTGAGTATCGGATAAGAATATCGAAAATAGAGAGTCTTCATGATTTTTTGATCTAAGAATCTCACATCGAGAGACTAAGTTTCCTTGAAGTCTTAATCTCCTACGAACTATCAAAGGAGAAAGGTCTCCTCCTTGTAACCGTCTTAACTGCTCTCTCCTTGAACATGCTACTAGGATTAAGTTCCCAGAAAAAAGCGGTAATAGCCCACGTTCTACTAAGGTTGGCCACTCTACCAAATTTACAGAATCTCTATCTGACTCAGATCTTATAACATCAATAATCTGAGGATCTATTATCTCATTATAGAGTCTAAAAGCCTCTCGATCCTGAAATATAATCTCCGAGATCCTTAAAAGATGAAGTCGACCTTCCTCTGAGATAATTTCGCTTCCAAACTCTTTTAATAGTTTTCCTCTAACATCTTCAAAGCTAGCTATCCTTACTCCTTGAAGAATTTCCCGACGAATACGATCGTAAGAGAGAAATCTTACAGAGATAGAGCGATTTTTAGCTCGACGAACTATCTCACCACATAGGTGTGTTTTGCCTACACTAATTCCACCAGCTACACCTATACAGAAATTATCAAGAGGCTTCATGTCTAGAATGATCCTCCCATCCAACTCCGTATCTTCCTGGACAAAATGACACAAACCTATCTGAATTTGCTTGATTCTCGTTATCGCACCACTCTTCTGGATGCTTAACTACTCGATAACCTTTTCGCTGTAGGTTTTGAGAGAGCATCATACTCCAGTACATTGTCAATTCAGGGGTAATCTCAAATGGGTTCTCATGTGAAGAAGAGGCGTGTATATACTGCTCTCTATTTGATAACTGATCTGATTTGCCAAGACGCTCAAATAGCTCTGAGCATCCACGTACTGCCATGAAGTGGATCCTAACCTCCTCAGGCTCAGTTCTCACTATGAGATTACAGGTTCTCTCTAATCCAGCACTATCTGCTCCTGGAGAGTCAAATATCCAACTAGTTCTAACCCTAATTCCCTGAGACCTAGTTAGCATAATAGCTTTCTCGATCTGCTCAACTGTAATTCCCTTCTGTAAGGAGGTTAAAACTTTGTCATCAGCGAATTCACATCCGTAGTGAATCCAAGCAAATCCTGCTTCTCGCATCCACTTTAATGTCTCAATATCGCAACATTTAACTGTCCCTAAACAACCTAAAGCAACTTTAACCTTTGCTTTTATAAGGAGACGAGAGATCTCGCGCATTCTTTTTGAATTTACCGTAGCATGATCATCTAAGAATAAGATCTTTTTAGCACCAAATTCCCTGACTAAATAAGTGATCTCATCAACAACTAATTGAGCTGATCGACGGCGCCACCTACCCCAAAATTTTGGTACCGGACAGAATATACAACGTTCCACACACCCTCGACTTGAAAGTATGGTATTTACATCGATATATCTTTCTATCGGCAACAAGCTTCGATCTGGAATCGGAAGTCGATCAAGGTCCAAAAGTTCTTTTCTAGCTTCATTAAACATGACCTTGCAATCTGACTTAATAACTATTCCTGAGATATGTGAAAGGTCTAGATCAGCAAGCAGTAGTGGAACTATCTCTTGCAATGCTAGCTCCATCTCTCCACGAACAACAACGACCCCTTCATCTATTAAAAATAAAGCTGGATTTGTAGTTGCTGGACGTCCACCTACTATGACTTTTCTACCAGCTGCACGAGATATCTTTACTATCTCTAAGACCTCCTTAATTGCAGCAGTACTATAGAGCGGAATGTGATAATCAAATGGAATAATAATTAACCTGGGATTAGACTCTATTAAAATCCTTTCAAAATCTCTCCCTAGTATCTGCTCTTTATCTAAGTCCCTTACATTTACTGTGTATCCGATCGATTTTAACCATGTCGCGACTGTTAAAACATCAATCGGCTCTATCAATAGCCCTGCTGAGGTGAATGGAGAGTTCGGAGGATTTATAACTAAAAGGTCTACTCCCATACTCTAACGCTCCCCTCCTCCTGTAAGACCAGAACCACTTTCACTAGCATGATCATAATGAGACTCTCTTTCTGGTTTCCTCCAAGGCGAAGTAGTCCTTTGAACCGCACGATCTTTTAATACATATCCTCCAGTCATACGCTCCTGTATCTCGACCTCAACATCTTCATTATCAATCTTCATTGTGAGAACTGTGGCATGCTCACCCTTTCTTAACCTCATGTCAGAGTTAGAATGAATCTCGAACTCTAGCAGAGCTTCAGTCTGTGCTGAAACAATTAATTTATTCTTCCCTTTTAATTCTAAAGAGAGAGCCTGATTATTTGGAAAGCTAACTTTAAGAGCCTTTGCAATCTCATGAACTCGAGTTAATCCTTTAAGAAAGCTATCGTCACTCTTAACGCTTACATTCGGATGAGCATCTAAAGGAACCAATCCAGGCTTAGTAAGACTAAGACTTGCTTCGTTTGAATGCTGACGAAAATGCGGATCTAGACTCATACTCCCCCTTTTTCTTCTAGAGACTGATGAATCAGCTTCTACGAATAACTGAGACTCAATCTCAAAGAGCTATTATCTAATCCGACTTTACTTCCCCCTTTATCTTGGAAACTAATCAACTTAAGTATGTTCAATTGGGTCTATCAATTTTCGTGAATTTTTGTAAAATTATCCCTATACATTATCGATCAACTTCCAATCTCTCTAAGGACACAGATATGGCAAAATTAGCTGCGAAAGAGCTGAAGATCCTTCAAGCTCTTGAATTTGATGCTGAAAAATCGATTGAAGTTATTCGCAAAGAATCTGGATTATCCGAACACTCAATTCGCTATCATCAGCATCGCTTTATCTCCGATGGAGTTATAACTAGAACACCGATCATCGACCTTCCAAGCCGTGGATATAATTTTATTGGAATCTTCTTTAATCCATCACTAAAAGAGCAGAACCTGCGCTCTATTATCCAGAGATCAATTATCCCTTTAAATGAAATAGTTTGGTTAGCTGAGTTTGTCGGAGAGTATCGTTATGGAATGGCTGTTGCTGGTCGCGATCTCGCCACTATCGATCAGATCATAACTGGATTATCAGACAAGTTTCCTAGATTGTTCAGAACGAAATCGATTGCACATCAATTAAATTCAACATTTTTTACTAGAAAATATCTAGGAGGTTCGCAACGAAATGTTAAACAATTAAAGATTGGGACCACTAGCGATTCAAAAGACCTAGATACAGTTGATAAGAAAATTCTGGGAATTGTAGCCTCTGACGGTTCAATATCTAGAAGAAAACTAGCTCAAAAATTAGGCATTCCACTTACTACCATTGATTATCGCTTTGAAAGGCTAAGAAAAGATGGGGTGTTACGTGGCTTTACATATTCAATCGATACTAACTTTCTTGGACGACAAAATTTCATGCTTCTTGTTTTCGGAAATGGAATGAGCTCTGAGTTTAGTAAAGCAGTATATAATTTTGCACATACTCATCCCGATGTTACCTCATTATATCGATGTCTAGGTTGGTGGGATTTTGAGCTTGATATTGAAGCAGAAAATCACTCTAAGGTACTTGAGATTGCAGACCAACTTCTCTCTGTAGGAAGAGAATGGATCAATTCAATTAAAATTTTATCTGGAGTAAAAACTTTGAAACATACAATGGTACCATTCACTTTCTAAATCTCATCTTTGTATACCAAGGTTCTATATTTACGAATGAGTATTTTAAAAATCTTCTCCTTTGAATTTTATAGTTG
>CAZTER010000240.1:0-3975 GCA_964612045.1 uncultured Bdellovibrionales bacterium | reverse complement strand
GCAGTAAATTCAAAGATTGGGTCATGATTTCCAATAAGTGAGAATACATGGTGAGGAGCCTTTGTTTTTAACTCCATGTATAGTTCATGTAGCCTAATGGAGCCTTCCATATTGGTAAGGTCTCCAACTTCAGGATGAATGAGATCTCCTAATAACAATAAGACCACTTCTCCCTTTAGGATCCGATCAAGATTATTTGCGTCAAGTAGGATCTTCTTTAGAGAGTCTAGCTCTCCATGTAGATCCCCTACGATAATTACAGGGATATTTGGAGAGAGGCCGGTTAGGTCAATCTGTGAGCCAAGATGATTTCCGCCCTTTGATGGATCGATTCGATCAGTTTGAAGCCTAACTAGAGTGTCACGGAATCCCTCTGCTCTTTGCTTTCTTTGTTCAAATCCTTGATGGGCATGGGGAAGAAGAGAATCAAATAGTTTCTCAGATTCTGTTTTATCTCGAGCAGGAGGTAGCACAAAGCGCACGGTCTCTGTCGAGGGTTTCTCGGTCAGGCCGATTGGGGGATGTTTCTTCTGTGCTGGATCGTGGGTAATAGACACTAAATATGCCTCCTCTTAAGGAGTTATTAACCTTTTTACGAGTCTGTTGAGTTATGCTAGAACGGCTGTTCGGAGCACTCTATGGAACTAAACAGTCAAAATGTCGATAACTTATCGAATGACCTCGGTCTTATGTTGAGCAGTGTCAGTAGCTTAGAAGAGCTTGAGGTCTTGCGCCGAGAGTGGCTAGGGAAGGATGGAAAGCTCAAGCTGATGTTAAAACAGCTCAAGGATGTGCCAGCTGATCAAAAGCCAGCTGTCGCCGCAAAGCTCAATGCAATTAAGTCACAGCTCGAGACATTTATTGATGAGAAGGTCGAGTATTTTCAGAATGAGAGAGAAAAAGCATTAGTAGCAGGAGAGTTTATTGATCTCTCATTGCCAGTTAGTGACCCTGGATTAGGTGATATTCATCCGATAACAAAGATAGAGAGAAAGTTTGCGACCTTACTTAAGCCGTTTGGATTTTCTACCTACTATGGTCCTGAGATAGAAACTGAGTATTTTTGTTTTGATGCGCTCAATATACCAAAACATCATCCAGCCAGAGACATGCAAGATACTTTCTTTACAGAGAGTGATCATGTTCTTAGAACTCATACTACCTCGGTACAAGCTAGAGAGTTACGCTCGAAAAAATTACCATTAAAGATAGCTTCGTACGGACGGGTATATCGAAATGAAACTGAAGACGCATCTCATCAGGCTATGTTTCATCAATTCGAATTAGTTTGGGTTGATAAGGGTTTAACACTGGCAAATCTTCTTGGACTTATTCAGTTTATATTGAAAGGGTTGTATGGAGAGAAAACAAAGGTTCGTTTTGTTCCGAAATTCTATCCATATACTGAACCAAGTATTGGACCTCAGATAGATTGTGGAATCTGTCATGGTAAAGGTTGCGCGCTGTGTGGTGGATCGGGATGGCTCACCGTCGGTGGTGCCGGAATGATTCATAGAAATGTTTTCTCTGAATTCGGATATGATTTTAAAGAGATCTCTGGATTAGCATTCGGTATGGGAACATCTAGACTAGCTGCGCAATTCTGTAATTTCCCACATCTTAAAGCAGTGTACGAGAATGATCTTCGCGTACAGAAAGACGGATAAAATTTAAACACTAGGATTCGCAATGAAACTCCATCTTTCACAGTTAAATAGATTCATAGATCTGCCTACTAAATCTCTTGGTGAACTTCGACAGGTGCTCGATGAGATGGGGTTAGAGGTCAAAAATATTGAAGGGGAAGGATCTTCGGCAATTTTTACGATAGAAACTCTAGCTAATCGTGGAGATACTTTATCTGCTCTTGGAATTGCACGTGAGTTATCAGCTCGTTTTCTATCTCCACTTAAATTTCCATCAGTTGCTTTGTTAGATGATCGGAAAGGGTCTCTAAAACTAAGTAAGAATACAAATAAGTGTCTAAGGTATGCCTTATTGGAGGTAAACTTAGATAAACAGATGCGTTCTCGTCCTGAAGTCGCGGCTATCTTTGGAGAAGATCTATCAGATAAGCACCCAGTAGTTGATCTCATGAACTATATCCAGTTAGAGATCGGGCAACCGATGCATGCTTTCGATCGTGATGCGATTGAAGGAGAGGTTATCGTTGATGAGTTGACAGAGTCAGAAGAGATCACTGCTCTTGATGGTAAGAGTTATAAAGTTCCAGTAGGTGCAGTTGTTATTCGAGATCGAAAGAAGATCTTGGCCGTTGGTGGAGTCATTGGATGTGCTAATTCAATGGTTAAACCAGGTACAACAAGAGTTGCTATAGAATCAGCAACTTTTGACCCTGTTTCGGTTCGTTTGACTAGAAGAGCAATGAATATCAATACCGATGCTTCTCATGTCTTTGAACGAGGTTCAGATATAGAGAATGTAAAATTTGCTTTGCAGAGAACGGTTTATCTTCTAGGTATTGGTGGTGTTGGTGGAGCAGCTCAAGCTTTGGGACTTAGCTATATTGAAGGAGTTACAGCCGATAAGCGTAAGTTAGATTTTAATATCTCTGATGTGCGCAAGGAGATGAATCTTCCAAGATTAAAAGAGATTGAGATCCTATCAGTTTTAAAAAGCCTTGGTTTTGTAGTTTCTCCTAAGGAAGAAGAGGGATCTTTTACAGTACAAGTGCCGTCTTGGAGATTGTGGGAGGTTAAAAACTCAGAGGAATTAATAGAGGAAGTAGCAAGGATCTTTGGCTTGAAGCGAATTGCATTAGATGTTCCCCCTCTTAGTTATGAAGTTCCAGCATTAACAGGATTAGAGAATTTAAGGGATAATATTGAGCCCGTTCTGCATGGTAGAGGCTTTTTTGAGGTAATCACAAAGGGATTTACATCTGGTGCTGACCTTAAACTCTTAAGTGACCTCTCTGCTGAGATTGTTGGTCAGACAATGGCTATAAAGAATGCAGTTGAAGGAAGTTATTCTCATCTTAAGACAACAAATCTCCTTCACCTTGCAAGATTAGCGGTTTCTAATTCTCGTAGGAATGTAACAGCCATAAAGGTCTATGAATGGGGCCGACTCTTCTCTAAAAATCGCGCAGAAGGAACCCCTTATGAATATGAGAGAGACGTCCTAAATTTAGCGACTCTTGGACGTTGGAGTGATACGGCATGGCGGAAGCCAGAAGATGACCAGCTAATGTTGAATAGTTTCTTTGGCACAATCAGGGCATTGTTTACTGCTTTGAATCTTGATTTAGAGATAACTCAAGGAGTAAATCCATTTTTACATCCAGGCAAACAGGCAAGATTGTTAGCCAATGGGGAGTTCTTTGGAACTTGTGGCGTTATTCATCCTAAATTAGCAACAAGTTTGGAGATACCATCTCAATTTATCTTTGCTGAGTTAGAGGTCGATAAATTAATCGCCGAAATGAGCGCTAGAGAATACTCAAGACCTTCTGATTATCCAATTGTTTGGCGTGATCTAACTCTATGCGTTCCTGAAAGGCAATTTGCAGGAGAGGTTATCTCTATAATCTCTAAGATGAAGATCTCAGATCTAGTAAAGACTGATATCGTTGATGATTTTAAGCGTGAGGGAGAGTCTTTTCGTCGAATAAGTTATCGAATTACATTTCAGAATAATGACCGTACTTTATCTAGCGAAGAGGTCGATACTCATATTCTAAAGATATTAGAGTCTTTAGATAAGAAGCATGATCTAAAATTGGTGGCTTAGATAAGTTAATTCGTGCTCTCTTATTAATTAACTACTTTTTCAATTGAGCTTAGTTAATTCTGATATCTCAGGAAGGGAAAACAATCCCACCACTTATTAGCTTCCCTAATGATTCCTCTTCGTAGTCATCGTATTCCTTGATTCGAGCTTGCGGTGCGATTGTTGTCGCAGAGATAACTTTTACCTGATACTCCTCAAATAACTGATTGAAGATATAATTGA
>CAZTER010000239.1:0-3981 GCA_964612045.1 uncultured Bdellovibrionales bacterium | reverse complement strand
TAATTATTAGTTCTATTTGCATATTTAGTGTATTTATTTGTAGGTAAATTACTATGTGCTGCTACATTAGCAGTAGTTTCTTGATCCTGAGTCTTTGCTGCATGAGAAGCATCCCCAAGACTCGATAACTTCTGAGATACCTTGGCAGGGTTCTCAATACCACCCAAAGGTAATGCATCCTCTGGCAAAATAGGCAGTTCATCTGCCGATGGAATTGCTCCAAGTTGAGGAACAGTATCATCACTTCCCTTTTTATTACCTTGTTGAGGAAGATCTGCTGCTCTTTCATGATTCGCTACTGGTGCAGCTAATTTGGCATACACTTCAGATGTAACATCATCTCCTAACTCACCATCACGCTCATCTACTGGGATAGGAACTCTGGCGGCATTTGCTAAAGTAACTGCAAGCGCATGGTCATATCCAACTGATCGACCAGACGAGAAACCTAGATAAAAAGCCCCTGCCATACTTCCCAATACTAAACCGAGAAGAACTGTAAGCTGAGTAGCTCCTAGTTTTAATTCAAATCTACGAACGCCACTTTGTCTGATATTATTTTGCATACTAATTTTCTCCAGCCCAGGTCCTTATAATATCTGAAATTAAGAGAGGTGCACTAGTTAAAGTTAAATTATCTTGACCAGAAACCATCTGATAGCCCCCCCCCTTTGGTCCATTAAATGCACGCATCAATAACCTTAGAAAACTATCTATCGCAGAGAGAATGTTATCAACCTGCCCTCGATCTAAGTGGTAGCTAATAGCAGCTCTTAGTAAAAGCTCCCTATTTTTTATTCCTCGTGCCATTTCAAAAGAAACATTGCTTGAGGACGATCTCGAAAGAGCTCTTTTCTGAACAGACTTAGCAAACCAGAGAAGATTTGAGGTCTCTGGCAGATTGGCTGCCTTGCAGTCTATATCACTCCCACTTCGAGCAGAAGCAAGATGAAGTATTAGAGGTATTATCTCATCCGATTGGAGTTGAGATAGCTCTTCTATTTTTAAAGTTTCGCCAACAATCTTTAATATATCTCTATCTACAGTAATGAACCTAGTTTCTGGCTTACCATCGACTCTAGCAATTTCAACTAACTTTCTAAAATCTCCTCTAGATAGAGTTCCATGAGCAAGCCATACAGTAGAAACAGGCAGAGTGTGTTTTAAATAACCTGAGAGATACTCCATCTCACTTAAGTGGTCCTCTCTAGCCCCAGCCGTGAGAGATTCTATAAACCACTCTCTCACCTTATCTATCGAATCCTCAGGTTGAAGCTCTCCTGCTGCTGAGAGAATGACTCTCTCCACTCCAACAAACTTAGCAAGAACCTGTTGCGCTATTGCTCTACTTATAACCCTTGCGTAACTCAGCGAGCTACAACTAGCTGGCTTTCTCCCTACTAACACAAGCGCGCGTTTCGAAAGATTATATCGCCCTTCTTCTTCAGCAGTTAGGATCTCTTTCCATGACAATCTCAAGTTTAAGAATCCTTCAAGGTATGTAACAGAACCATCTATGTACCTAGCAGACTCTCGCACTAACTCTCTTCCAATACTATCAACTGAGATTCTTAACTTTGCACTTAAGCGTGCTGGAAGGTCACTACCAAGATCTCCAAAGGAATAATTTAGATGTGGATATATATTCAGAGTACTAGCACTACTAAAATCAGATCCGTTCATCTCTCTAGAATGAAGTTCCTCAAGCCAGTCCTTAATTAACGGAGAACGGACTAATGCTGTTGAATATATTGAAATTGGAGTAGCCATATCTATTTATTTTCTAAAGCAGAGAGCAAAGTTTTTAATTCATCAGCTGAAATTTCACCATTAAGTCCACGATTAATAATCTGTGTTCTGACAGCCTCTTGGCCTGAGTTACTATTCAAAGATTGCACTAGCCCTTCTTGAATAGAGAGCGATCTCTTCTTTCCGTAACCGAAAGATAGCATCAGCTTAACAGGATCTTCTGCCGCAAATTTTGAGATAATTATCTGAAAAAGATCAAGTTGAGACACCTTCTGTGTAGATAATAACTTAGGAATAAATTGAAGTTGCGAGATAAATAGAGACAACCTACCTTGGTCAAGAAACCTGATCTTCTGAAGTAATCCAAGATTCTTTGCTACCTCAAAAACAGTAGATGGATCGTCCTCAAAAAACATCTTTTTGAGCTCCATTCCCACCCTAAAATCCGAGATCCTTTCAATTGAATTGGATTTCAATGCTTCCTCAAAAAGATTTGCTGTTTCAGAGGAAAACTCGCCGCTCAACCGACAACAATAACGAATGGCTCTGAATAATCTAGTAGGATCATCTATGAAGCTTTCCTTATGAAGGACCCTGATTAAATGGTTATCCAGATCTGATAGACCACCGTAAAAATCAATTACATCTTTTCGTAGTTCAACAGGATCTGCTTGGCTAGATAGCCAAGTTAGAATAGATCTCAATTCAATCGCCATCGCATTGGTAGTAAAGTCACGACGTTTGAGATCTGCTTCTAAAGAAGCTAATGCAACTTTTGGCAGCGCACCTGGCGTTTGATAAACTTCAGTGCGAGTAGATGCAAAATCTAACTCTTTCAAGGTTGGATCTTTACTAAACTCTGTAAGCTTTGCTGTATAAAAATCTGGAAACTTCTTAAGTTGTCCACCCAATTTCTGTTGAATTTCAGATGCAAAACGAATGGCATCTCCTTCAATTAAAAAATCTAGATCAAAATCATGCGCGTGCTGCCCTCGAATGATATCGCGCACCACACCTCCTACCAAGCAAGCTCGACATCCCAAGTGAGCTGCTGTTTCTGTGACCAACTTTATGGCATCTAACTGTTCGGTGGAGAGATTCATTCCTTTCCTTGTGCCAAAAATGATCTAATTCCATCTGCTATCGCTTGAGCAAAAATAGATCTCTTTTTCTTATCACCCAAGATTAAACCCTCCTGGGGGTGATCAATAAAAGCAGTTTCAACTAAAACACTTGGCATGTGTGCGCCAACTAAGACATAAAAAGGCGCTTTCCTGACCCCTAAATCCTTTGAAAAGGTTCCATTTGCAGATCCACCTTCTACAAGTCGTCCCTGTATAATAGTTGCTAAGTTAAATGATTCAGGAAGCTTTGAAGTTTGAATCAAATCACTAAGGATAAAATCAAGATCGCCAGGAGCTTCTTCAAATCTCCTAGAAGCATTCTCTCTCTCTGCTAATTTTATACTCGCTTCATTATCGGAGTTATCCAATATGTAGGTCTCTGTCCCATACAAATTCTTTTTAGGGCTAGCATTAGTATGAATACTGACAAAAACAACTGCATTTAATTCATTCGCCAGAGATGTTCGTTCAGCCAATGGCACAAACTGATCGCTCTCTCTAGTTAACTTAACTGAGTAGCCATACCTTCTGAGAATAAAAGCGACCTCATTTGATAGAGCAAGGGTGACATCTTTCTCTAATAATCCCCCTACTCCTACAGCTCCAAGGTCTTCTCCTCCATGTCCAGGATCAATAACGATTGGCCGTGCATCTGAAATAGCAGAAGGAGTCTCGCCTTCCTCTATAGTAACTTTCTTACTTAATCTGGCTCCCGCAACTATCGCTAGCTCGGAATCAGGATAAAGATTACGCAACTTCAACCAACTATCCCTAGCCTCGCTAGACTTTCCAGCACTCTCAAAAAGATCTCCTTGTAACAGCAATGCATCATCGCATTCTTCATAACACCCCTTACCGTCAAGGAGAGTTACGAGATCCATCATAGCCCCATCAAAGGCGATAGGATCTTCTGTATTTTTAAATACATCGTAGAAAAGAACAGCACTAAGATGTAGTCCTTTTGCTCGCACCTGATTCTTTGGAAGAGACTTTGCTCTGGAAGAGATCTGCTTAGCTAAGGAGAGCCATTCTGAGCTTTTTTGAATATCAGGATCTGTATTGCGAAGTGATAATGCTTTTTTGTTTAGATCCTCCAATGGATCCAGTG
>CAZTER010000238.1:0-3997 GCA_964612045.1 uncultured Bdellovibrionales bacterium | reverse complement strand
TACGGTGCTTAGTTTGCTTGATCAAGTTACAAAGCAATTTAGATGTGCTGAAGAAACATTTGCTTCTTATCGACATAGAGAAGGATATGGACCAGGATTTGTTGAGATACGAGGTCGTGAATTCGGTGATGGCTCTCTCTCCTTTGCATTTTTTCCAGCAGGAGTGCTACTGACAGAAGAGAGGGCGCGGTTCAGAACGGAGATGATGCAAAGCCAACATTTTCGAGGAATGGTTGCTGAAATTAGAAAGCTTCTCATCGAACAAGGATTAGGAGATGTAATCGCTCAACAAGGGGGGATATCAACGATTGATCTTACTACAAGTACAAAAGGATCTGCGCTTGCTCAATTAAAGGAGGAAATTTTAAATCCCAATGATTTTTTTGTATTTATTGGCGATACGATAACTCAGTATGGAAATGATGGCTCCGCTGTTGTAGCTACAGATTTTTCTATCCAAGTTGGTAAAGAAAGGGATCCTAATCTTCGTCCACCGCCGGATCATATTCATATTCACTCTCCTATTGCGGCTCGCGATGGTGGAGCAGCGGTTTTTATTAACTTAGTCGTTCAAGCTAGACAGTTAGCTGGAACTGGTCTCTGGAATAGATCGGTTGTTTCCACTCCTCGTATAGAACAAGTTCCACCGCTACCAGGTACAGCAGTTGAAAATCCATTTACCAAACATTTAGAAAGTAAGCCTTGGGAGACACCTCTTGCTCTTAAGCGTTTAACAGTTCCAAATCTGCTTTTACCAAGACAATCACCCCTTATTACAAAATGGGCTGTAATAACAGGAGCTACTTCTGCAGGGAAAACAACATTGATAAAGGCCCTTGAAGATCGTGGATATCCAGTACTACATGAAGTTGCTCGTGGTTGGGTAGAAGGTGAATTGAGAAAGGGAAGAACAATCGTAGATGTGAGAGGGGACGATTATGCTTTTAGACATCGAGTATTCAATTTAACAAAAGAGGCGGAGGCTTCGTTACTTGCTCGGAGCCATGAACTAATATTTTTTGATCGCTCATCAATCGATAGCATCTCTTTTCATCGTGGCTCAGGTTATGATCCGGATGAAATAGTTGTGCAACTTGATCCTTACCGATTTGGGTGGGTTTTTCATTGCAACCCACTGCCGTTTCAGAATGATGGATTACGTACTGCAAATGAGCCAAGACGTTACTTTCTAGATAGTGCGCTTGAGCGAGACTATCGAGCCTTGGGGTATGATCCGATTAGATTGCCAGGTATCTCAGTAGAAGAGCGTGTTGATTTAGTTCTTCAAACTTGTGGAATAAATAAGCTATAGATAATAGTAGTGCCGAATTTAAATTAAGATTGCGAGTTTAAATTAAGACTGCAATCTCTGATCAAGACGCACTATATCGAGTTCTTCAATAACTGCTCTAATCGCACTTAAGTTACCACATTCTTCCATGGATCTGATCTCTAGTAATGTCCCATGAGCTATATGAAAAACAACCGAGCAATATTCGGTTGTATGAATATATGCAGAAGCTTTAAAGTCATGGATTAGGAGATTTTCTGCACTTGTTACTTTCAAGGCTGGAGGTTGTAGATTTGCAAATTCTTCAACTAAACCGGATTCTACCATAGGAAGATAGACAGGGTGTGGTACTAATACAGTTATTTTAAAACTCTTTCTATTCTCTCTATCTAAGGCTACTGATTCGACAGAAATGTGAGTCTCTTGGTAATCATAGCTTGTATCTTTCCATGTGATTCTACTGCCAGAGGGTGATAACCAATCTATTGCAATTTTAGGGAATTTAGAGGCAAAGAAAAACTTTCTTAGGTTACTTCCAGCTTTTAGATCTGGAGTATCTGGATAAGCATTTTTACCCATGAAGTTGAACTTCATGCGGCGCTCTTTAATGATAGAGCCAATTGGATCTTGAGCTTCTTCTACCCCATCTTCTTTGATCCGTCTTGGTCCAGCTTCTGCTGTATTATGAAAAGCTATAGGAGCAGCTGCTAAAAGCAACATCAAAGTAAGGGGCCATCGTATAAATTTAATTGATAGGTTCATTTAGCCTAGTTTCGCATGAAAGCATCTTGATTGGTCAAGGGGGTATCAGTCCTCTATGGAAGCTCGCCTTTCAGGAACTACTTCATCTACACGGGTTGTTTGTAGCCTCTTTCTAAGACGCCCTAACCTAGTAGCCGGACCTTTACTTCTCTCAATACAGAATTTTTCCATCGCTTCAACTAACCCATCTCCTCCACCTCGGGCAAATGTCTTAGCTAACTCAGCTGCTCGTCTAAGTGTCGACATAGCGCGAGGAATCTCTCTTTTGGCTGTTTCAAACTGTTGTGACTGACGGAGTATTGTCGCAGCTTTATCTAAACTGGACATCATGATTGCAACCAACGCTTCGTTGCGATCTTTTGCTTGGAGAACTGCCTCTGCAATAGGGTCTCCTTTAGATGCCATAACAATTGCAGCTTCTAGAGTGTCAGCAGTAAAAGGTTTTACAAGGTAACCTCGCGCACCAAGGATTAAGAGATCGAAGACATCATCAACATTCGGATCTAGTGATGATGGTATAGCAACGATCTCTCGATCTAGTGACATGATTTTTTGTAGGAATTCTTTGGGAGGCATGTTTGTCTTCTTAGCATCGAAGATTACATGACTAAATCGGCGATTTTGAACACGTTCAAGAGCAGCCATATGGTTAGGCGCATCGCTGATGCCACCATATCCGAGAGATTTGATCGCTGTGCGCATGTTATTACGCTCAGTCGCATCTGCTTCGACGATCAGTATCTGAGCGCGAGATCGCTCAGCCGGGGAGATCGTTAAATTCGAGAGGTCATTAAATGGAAATCCCATACTGAGAATCCTTCCCTTACCGTCTTAAAATGGAGGCGGCTACCATAATTTATGAGGTAATGGGCTACGAGAAACCTAGATAACTCCACCCCTCCTCAGTAGGTATCGGCTATAAGGGAGATTTACTTAATTGTTTGGATAATAATCTTTGCCTTTTAAGGAATAATGCTTTGTATATTCTCTGAGCGTTAATAAGAAGAGTCTTGAGAATAAGTTAGATTTTTAAATAGTTGTTATTATTAGAGGATCTTTGACGACTTGTGGTGAAGGAGGAGATCATGGATTCTGACAAACTGCTACTTTTTAAGGTACAATTACTAATGGCTAGACGGCTAAAAGCCGTCAAATTGGAGTATCGTGTCGCAGTATGCAGAATTTGAGGTTCAGGAGCAGGTTAAATGGGTAAGCGGGCTAAAACTGAATTGCGGGGAGAGATGCGTCGGATCCTCTCTCATTTAGACCATCGTTGGCATGCAGCTGCTAGTCGTGAAATATGTAAGAGACTCTCTGATCTAGTAGAAGGACTTGTAAAAAATGGGCATGAGTTTGAGCATATTCTAGCCTGGATCCCGTTCTTTCCTGGTGAGGTTGATCTGACTGAATTCATAACCGAACAATCTGAGACAAGACGTGTTTATCTCCCTGTAATTCGTGGAGAGTCCATGCATTTTACTGCGGTACTCGCCGGTTGGAATCAGAATTTGCTACCAGGAGAGCAAGGTATTCCAGAGCCTACCTTAAATATGAATGAGCAGTATCGACCAGAGAATGCTAGCCAAACTTTAGCGATTATTCCTGGTATGGCCTTTGATAAAATTGGTAATAGGCTTGGTCGAGGCAAGGGGTATTACGACAGATTCTTAAGCCGATCTCGTCTACTTGAGCTCACAAAAGTTGGGGTCGCATTATCTTTACAGGTAAGTGAGAATATTCCAGTTGAGCCACACGATGTCCCTGTAGATTGGATTGTAACTGAGGAAGAGGCGATAAAAATCGGATAGCTTAGTTATTCGCACTCATAGTGATAGCAACACATTAAATTATTTAGATTAAAAAATAGAGAACATCTCTTAGTATTTTGATCTATCTAGGCTCTCTGAATTGTATAGTTGTAAGCTGTTCTTGTTGGGCTAGTCC
>CAZTER010000237.1:0-4000 GCA_964612045.1 uncultured Bdellovibrionales bacterium | reverse complement strand
ATAACATTGCTACAATCTAACTTACTTGAACCTAACTTAGCTAGTAGCTTGTCAAGATCCTCCCTACCGCCTCCAAAAAGCAATTGAATTGCAATTTGATATTGATACTTTTCTTTAAATTTATTTAATTTAATAAAATCATTCTCTATCGAAGAAGAATCACAATTAGCTCGCTCAACAGATTTTACTTCCATGATTAAAAGATTAGAAGAATTGCTCATCTCACCCGGGATATGAATTAAGAAATCTGGAACAGAATTACCTTTAATTATGGGATGATTGCGCTTATCTAACTCTCCCATCAACAGGAGAGAGTCTTGTCTTTTCTGCTTTCGACGTATCTGATGATAAAGTTCATAGCAATATACTCTTTCGCGATAAACTTCTTCCTCAACTTCAAATACTGGTAATAAAAAATATTCCTTTCTTATCCTTTCCGTTGCCGAAATAATTAGTTCTTGCACCTCTTCAACAGAAGAAGTTGATTCATTATCAGCCACAGCATCCTTGATTATTTTTGAACTTTTTACTGCCTCAAAGAGCAAAGAACTTGCTTTAGTCACATTATCTATCTTTAATTCACTGCCTAACCAATTTATAGCATCTTTGCTTACCGTCCCAACTTCTAATTGTTTTCGAGAGATATTAGAGTTTCGTCCAGCATCAATTGCATAATCATCAATATGTTCAAGTATATCGCGTAGTTTTTTTAAGTTAGGTAATATTGAATCAAAATGCCTTAAACCTTCCAAGGTGCCTGTTGTATCTGTAGTCATCAATGCAAGTCTACAAATTCTTCTAAATCTATAAAGAATATTAATTAAAATTTCATAGTCTACCCAACGACGGAACACGAAGTTAATATCTTCTAACTCTTCTGACTGAATTCTTCTACATTGCAATGCCACTGCTTTAAATAAAATATTCGCCAATCTTCTTGCTCGACTATATGTAATCTCAGGTGTCAGAGACATAAATATCCTATTTATATTTTAAGCTCGTTATTATTTTAGTAAATTTAAAATTACTAGTCTTACTGCGCTATACGCAAATTAGAGCTGATTATCTCCGGTAATATAAATTTAAAGAGAGGTACTGTACTAGTCTTAGTGATACAAACAACTTCGTTATTAGTATTAACGTTAAATTTTAATATTAGAATTAGGCTGCAAAATGAAGAAAAGTAAAAGCTTAAAGCAACAGAATAGATATGAAGCCTTTGTTTCTGATGGACGCAATCTACTTAGACGAGCTTGGGTATTAGAGAGATCTCTCTTATTAGCGAGACAACTAGAAGAGGATCTTGCTTCGAAGAAGGATTTAAAGAATGACAGAGAGCTACTGAGCCTATTACGCGATGAAGTTCTGAAATCAGTTTACATTCAAACTAGAACAATGATGGATAGTTCACGAGATGCTATCGGAATTTTAGGACTTATTGATGAAATAATTTCGGAGATTGGATTGTTAACGCAAGAAAGGTGGATAGCCGCTCATGGACTATGGAAATTGCAGGGAGATCGCTCTGGGGTCTCATTTATCACAATATGGCAAGGAGCAAGAAGTATTCCTGAAAGAAAAGTAATATTGAATATTATGAAAGATAAAGTAGTTAAAGCTAAAGATGATGTAGATACTTGGATCTCTCAGAGAATTGCGCATGAGATTAGAGAACATAGACGAGAAAAAAGAATTATAATGACAGGAAATCTTACATACGCAGCAACAGTATGTATAAAAATTACACGACAGACTATTCAGCTTTTAGCGGATGTAGACCCCATGGATTATCAACTCCCAGCACATTGGAGTTTCCTTGAAAAGGATTAAACTTGTTAAAATAAAAAATACAGCTATTACTCGTTTTACTTTAATAATAAGTTAACCGAAAAAATAAGTTTCTACCTGTCTCTCTCTGCCTTAAAGAGCTAAAAAAAGTAGCAACTGATTAAATGAGGTAAAAGTGAGTAAAGCAATAGAAAACTTAATGGAAGCACAGAAGTACGCTATAAATAACAGGCCGAAGGTCGGAGGCTTCCCCTATCTCGCGGAAGTATTGAGACTAGCGGGCGTCACACGAAATTTATGGCAGCTACCTTCATGTCAAAGTGTATATCTCACCAAATACGGGCCTGTAATCTCTCCTGGAATCTCTTTAATAACAGAGATCGTAGATATTCCTAAATTCAACCAAGAAGCTCTCATTCGCGCATTAAGAACTGACCAAGCAGGAGAAAGCACCTTTCCTCAGTTTCTTGAGTCAACTTGGAAAGCTGGTGTTGTAAGCTACGAGGTAGACTTTGAAGCACGCAGGGTTTCATATTTTGGTGCTCTCGGAGAATCATATGTTGAAGATTATCCACATGTTAAAACTAGCGCGAGTTAGTTCACGATAGATTGAAGCAAATACATATCTTTGAAATTTAGATCTCATATGGAATTTCAAGTTTTTAATTAATTAGTTTAGGTTCGTAATAAAAAGCTGATTAAGCTAAAAGATAAAATTGATACAATTAAACTCAAATTGAAAAACATCCCTATCTCTGTTAAGATCTCTAGTAATGAGTCATTCAGTTATCACATCTTCATTAAATCTAGGAACTTGCCATCCTCAAATGGGAATGGTTCTCAAGTTTATTTCCTAATGCCGTAGGGAATCTCTCTACGGCTAGTTCATTTAAATAGTCTCACAACTCTTAATTACACTCATTTTTATAGGAATATCTCTATGGATCAATCCACATCATTAATCATATCTCGAGAAGACCTTCAAAAGATAACTGCACTCCTTGCTATTGCAAGATTAGATATTGTTGAACTTCTTGAGGAAGAGTTAGCAAGAGCAGAGATCGTACCAAAAGAAGACCTGCCAGCAGATGTCGTTTGCATGGGATCTGAAGTAACCTTCATGGATCTAGATACTGAAAAGGAAAATACTGTCACTCTTGTATACCCACATGAATCAAATATTGAGGAAAATAAAATCTCAATTCTTGCTCCGGTAGGAGCAGCTTTAATTGGTTTGCGAATAGGACAGACAATTGATTGGCCTATATCAGAAACAAAAATAAGACGTATCAGAGTAACTTTTGTATCCTCTAAGCAATAAGAGGAAAGATAAAAGTTATGTACCCCTCAAAGAATTTTATCTTTTGGAGATCTATCCTTGAAACTGTGGATCTGATTGAAGAGATGAGTAAAGAAGAGACGATATCTCACCAAGACCTGGTAGATTTTTTGGATAGCTTACAGCATCGACTACGTACTCAAAGTGATCCACTAGAAAACTTTGAGGCATTTGTCTTTCATCGCTTCTGCCGCTCTATTGGAAATATAGTAAGAGAGATGAAGATAACTCATTAGGAAAAGACCTTAGTCCAATTTAAAACTATAAAGTAGGTGATTATGATTCTCCTTGAATGATCCAGACCGATAAAAATAAGGTGCTACCTTTTTGCTAGAACGATGCTTCCGCCTGTAAGACCTTGGCAACGAGTTGTTCGAGGTGTTTGGCTGAATGCCACATTGCCTTAGAACTCTCTTCACGACAGCCCGCACTTGAGCTTTGAGATTATCGCAATGCGTGTCGGTCTAATCGAACTCGGTAGGGCTTCGCAGCTTGAGTTGTTTGAAACTTGAAGCTAACAGGCAGCTATCCTTAACTCTTTGTTTGTGTATAAATTAAGGAATGAAATCTGAGTTTATCATCACCCCATTCGAGGCAGTGCTTATTCTAGTCGCAATGGGCGTGGCTATGTTCATTGCTTGTCGAGAGACCCGTCAGGCTGAAAAACATGCTGATGGATTTCTAGTAGCAGATCGACGAGTAAGTGTCTGGCGTGGAGCTTTAAGTATTGCCGTATCGTGGATCTGGGCGCCCGCGATCTTTATATGTTCCATGCAAGCCTATACGAAAGGGCTACCAGGCATCTTTTGGTTCACTGCGCCGAATATCCTGTGCTTTTTTGTTTTTACACTGATTGCGATTCGCCTGCGTCGA
>CAZTER010000236.1:0-4032 GCA_964612045.1 uncultured Bdellovibrionales bacterium | reverse complement strand
CATAAATAAAAGTTAGAAGCATCAGAGAAGAAACAATAGCAGCCAAGGTAGTCCAGAGGCCAAGAATAAGAAGAGTTCCAGCTAAAACTTCTGTATATGGAAGTAGGATTCCGTATAGGGTTGATAGAGGCTCTTTTAAAAGATGAAAGTTTCTTACTTCATCAATAAAGGCCTGTGGGTTATCCAACTTTAACAGACCGACCAAAACAAAGTATGAACCGACCACGCCTCTGACGATAAGCGGAGCATAGAGTGGATTACCTATAGGTTCATTCATTTTCATGATTTAAGGAGCTCATAAAAGTTCTAAATTAAGGGTATTTTAATCTCCTCAAAGGCAAAGACGCTAGCCCTGATTTTTTAATATTTTCTGACTAATATCGTGAATATTCACACTCATAGGTAGTAATCCGACTTGTTAAGAACGATAACGAGCGGTAGAAAATATATGCTCCTAATTTAAAAGATATTAGTAAGGTTCCTAATGAGTACATTTCTTATTCCTCCAACCCATGCCTCAGAGATCTCAAGGATTCTTTCACAAGAGATGAGCCAAGAGATCGTTGGTCATGAGGGACTTATCGAAAGATTATTAGTCGCTCTTATATGCAATGGGCATGTCCTACTTGAAGGCTTACCAGGATTAGCTAAGACGAAGACACTTTCCTCAATGGCGAAATGCTTATCACTTCAGATGAAGAGAGTTCAGTTTACCCCTGATCTTCTACCGAGTGATGTTATTGGAACTGAAGTATATAGACCTCAAACTGGAGAGTTTACTAAACGACATGGTCCAATTTTCGCGAATATCCTGCTAGCAGATGAAATTAATAGAGCTCCAGCAAAAGTTCAATCAGCACTTCTCCAAGCCATGCAAGAGCGCTGTGTAACAATCGGAGAAGATACAATCCCATTACCATCTCCATTTCTAGTGCTTGCTACGCAGAATCCCATAGAGCACGAGGGAACATATCCTTTACCAGAAGCTCAATTAGATAGATTTTTATTTAAGATATTAGTTGGGTATCCATCAGAAAAAGAAGAGGTAGAGATTATAAGAAAGGCTTCTTCCCTTTCAGGGGCAAAAATCTCTCAAGTGATTGACCTTGAAACAATTAATAAACTAACCAGCTCTGTTCAGTCAGTTCATGTTGAAGAAAGGATTGATCGATATATTGTATCATTAGTATCTGCTACTCGCTCAAAGAACTCTCCGACAATTTCAGGGCTTCTTGATTGGGGAGCTTCGCCAAGAGCAGGAATCTCTCTTAGAAGCGCAGCACGAGCATTGGCATATATTCGAGGATCTGATCACGTCTCTCCAGATGATGTTAAGGAATTAACTCCGGATGTTTTTAGACATCGAATACTATTAAGTTTCGAAGCAGAAACTCGAGGAATAAGCTCAGACGATATAATTGCTTCGATACTTAAAGAAACTCCGATCCCATAGTGCGTATAGGTTATGAAGATCCCCTTTCTCAAGATAAAAAAGGACGATGAGGAGCTTAATAAGCAGCTATCCTTGTCTGCTCTACAGTTTGAGGCTCGTCGCCTCAAGATTAGAGCCAGCAGGAGAGCTGGAGTAGATCTTATTGGACAGTTTCAAACAAGTTTCCGTGGTACTGGATTAACTTTTACCGAACTGTCCGAGTACGAACCAGGAGACGATGTAAGATCTATCTACTGGCCAGCCTCCGCCAGAAGTGGACGAGTTTACGTTAAAAGATATCAAGAGGAACGATCTCTTAGAATACTTCTAATATTTGATATCAGTCGTTCAATGAGAGCAACGTTTTTTAGTGATACCTCTCAGATATCCAAAGAAGTAGCTGCGCTACTTTGTTACGTTGCCAAGCTATCTGGAGATGCAATTGGATTAATTACTTTCTCACAGGATGCAAAATTAGTAGCCCCTATCTCTAGAAAAGCTCACGCGATTGACCAGATCTTACTTAACATTACAAACGCCGAATCTGAGCCAGGAGTTTCAGATCTATCCTCAGCATGTGAACTTGCACTTAAAACATTGTCAAAGCGAAGTATTGTTTTTATCCTTAGTGATTTTGTTTCACAAAAATATTCTGAAGCTCTCACTCGCCTCTCTGCTCGCCATTCTACGCACGCATTATATTTTGGAAACTCACTAGATATTCCAACTAATCAAGGTGGCCTTACTCTTTTTAGAGATCCAGAATCAGGATTATTGGCTGAACTAGATATAGGATCTCAAAAGATTAAGGATTTAGTTAGCCGTAGACTTGCAGAACATGAAGAGTCAACAAGAACAAATATTAATGGGTGCGGTGCCTCATTTACCTCAGCAGGCAAAAATGCCGGCAATACAGTCCGAGCTTTAATCAATACTCAAAGCAGGTGGCGCAGATGAAGGAATTCACTCCATCTCCACCGCACGATATCATATGGGGCAAGGGATTGCCCTGGTACCCATCCGATATACTTTGGTGGCTATTAATTGCAATCGTATCTTTTGCAATACTAGCTTACCTATCTTCTAAAATTAAACAGCGCTCAAGATTCTCATTAGATCGTTTCTTTATCGAAGAGATTACTAACATTTACTTTTCTAGCCTATCAGCCAGACAGAAACTAAATGAATTCGCAAAATGTATCCGACGAACACTACAGATCTCGTATGGTGATAAATTTGTTAGCTTAACTACAAAAGAGATGTATCAAGTTGTCAGTGAACACCGCGTTGCTACTGACATAATAAAAGTTCTTGAACAGATCGACGAAGCTAGGTTTGCTCGAGAGTTATCTACCAAAGTACTAGACGAAGCATATAGCGCCCTACAAAATATTCGCCAAGTAAGACCGAGAAGGTTTTGGAGGACAAGATGATCCTTGATCTTCTATCATTATCCTTCAGGTTTCCAGAGGTATTTCTCTTAGCTCCATTTTTTCTATTATTTCCTTTATTAAGGCGGGATAAGTACAAAGCGGCTAAAACTCCCTCGATCTCCTTTATCTCCGAAATTCCTCCAACTTTAAGACAGAGACTAAGATCTCCGATACTAAGAATTCTGCGAATTATTTTGCTTGCAGCTGTAATAGTTGGAGCCAGCGGTCCATACTCTACAAGACTTATTGAGTTACCAAGTAAAGCTAGAAATATAATTCTTTCAATAGATATATCACGAAGTATGGCAACTGCTGACTTCAGCTCAGAGCGAGGAATCCTTCCGCGCTTTGAAGCAGTCAGAGCTGTGGTATCAAGTTTCGTGGCGGAGCGTGCTGGAGATAGAATTGGATTAGTTGTTTTTGGCTCAAGTGCCTTTGTTCAAGCACCGCTCACGACGGATCACACTATATTACAAGATTTAATTAAGAGACTAGATGTCGGAATGGCGGGAGATGGCACTGCCATCGGAGAGGGTCTTGCGCTTGCATTAAAGAGACTTGGTGATGTTTCACCTAAAAGCGCCGCGATAGTGCTTCTTACGGATGGAGTAAACAATTCTGGAATTGCCTCACCGAAAGACTCTGCTGAAATTGCTAAGAAGATGGGAATAAGAACTCATACCATAGGAATTGGTAGCTCCTCTGTTCAATTAGACCCTTTTGGTGCTCCTATCAATGCTGAGTTTGATGAAAAGACTCTAAAGTTAATCGCTAAAACTACTGGAGGTGAGTATTTTCATGCCAATAGCCTTCATCAACTTAAAAAGGTCTACGAGCAGATAGATAAACTTGAGAGGACTACTGGAGAGCCTCCGTGGCGAGAACTGAGGATTGATTATTCCTATATCTTTGCTGGAATTTCTCTTATCGCCTTCCTTTTAATACTAACCCTCTCTCGAACAATTTTTTTACGGATCCCGGAATGATAAGTTTTCTATCGGAATCCCCTATCATAGTTGTCAGCTCTGTAGCTGTAATGCTCTTTTTAGCTATTTTCTTGGGCACCAAATTAAAGAATCAAAGGCTATCTATCTTAGGCTTTCTGCTTGTTAGTAAATTAACCTGCGTTCCTCCGATATTTCTAACCTTATTATTAACTTTCGCGAC
>CAZTER010000235.1:0-4036 GCA_964612045.1 uncultured Bdellovibrionales bacterium | reverse complement strand
GCATAATATTTACTTGTAAGTAAGAGTAACTTTCGATGTATAAAGTTTTTACATTCTTCTTATAATTTTGAGAATGTCTTTCATTTATAAAAATTAATTATCAGCATGGAGCGAGGACTTTAGTCCTCGAAGTATAACTATTCACATAGGTAAACTATGCTAAGATAATCTATTAACTGAATGGATTAACTAATAGTAGGTTGGAATTACCGGAGAAGGGAATCGAACCCCCACACTGTTGCCAGTACCGGATTTTGAGTCCGGCGCGTCTACCAGTTCCGCCACTCCGGCGTGGGCGGAACTTTAAACGGCCTTGGGCTCAGTTGTCAAATCTTTCGCATAACTACTAATCCTCTTCTCGCAGAGTGAGGCAACTTCATCATCACTAATGCCAGTTCTACAAATTGGCTCTAAGATTTTAACATGAATATCTACCCCAAATGGTATTGGCGCCATGTTATATTTCATCAGTTTCCAGGCACCACTTATGTAAACTGGAAGAACTTTGTAATCAGGGGTCTTTTCTAAAAGCTTAATTAAGCCTGGTCTTTTAAACCTTTTTAACTCGCCATCTCGAGCGCGTGTTCCTTCAGGGAAGATGCACACAGAACGCCCCTCGTTATTTGCAATTTCTGCCATCTTTTCGATAGAAGGAAGCGCCTCTCGAGGAATTTTACGATTAATCAATGCGGAGCCTGATTTTCTTAAAACAAACGAAACACTTGGGAAAAATCTTCCAAGTGTATGCTTTGCAACAAATGAAGGTTGGTATTGTCTGAATATCCAGATGAAAAGAGGTATATCAAAGTAGCTTTGGTGGTTGGAAACTATAACGACCTTTTCATTTTGCGGAAGATTCTCCCTTCCACTAACAGTAACATTAGCACCGACTAGTTTAAGATCTAAGATTAATACTCCATTGCCAAGAGCTACAAACTTATAAAAAAGATCTCTATTCACCCTGTAAAATAAAACTATGAATGGGTGCCAAACTAATAACGTTATCCATAAAGCTATTAGTGCAAGAGGTGTTAGAATCCAGCCTAAAATTTTACTCATCTGAGCTCCCACAGATAAGTCTTTGTGCTGATTGGTAAGAAAAATTTAACATACTATTCATGCGATTATTTAAAGTCACTTCAAGAGCTTTGATCTTGATTGTAAGTTTTTGCAACATGGCAGTTCGTTCATTTAGAGATAACGTACTCATATGAAGGTGTCGTAATCTATCTAGAATGTGACAGAAGGCAATTTCGCGTTCACCTCTCTCAAGAATCGGTAATTCCTGAGTGCTTTCAAGGAAAGAGATGATTTTATCCGATGCTGAGATTAGTTCTGGAGATAAGTTTGAGATTGGATGGCTGCTACAGCAGGAGAGAAGAGCTATCAAAATAGATTCTTTATCTCTAATTCCTCCCTCGGTAATTAGTAGTTGAATAATTCTCGCTGGAAATGGATTAAAAGAAACTCCTATTTCTCTTCGAGTAAAAGAATTCTCTAGACCTTCTTCTTTTGCTACTTGCTTAAAAAGCTCCTCGACAATCTTTAGATCATCTCGATTAAGCGTTCGTTTCAGTAGTCCATGACATGCAGGTGCTATTACAGCCAAATCTTGACTATAAACCGACGTTTTGTCAGGGGGTGTTCCTGCTTGAGAATTCATTCAAAAAATATCTCAATATTTATAACTAGTTATGTAGCAAACTTCCAAAAGATTCAGAAGGCGAGTAGTCTACTCCGGGCCAGATGGTTACTATCTTATTAAGTTCGAGGCAATACACTGCTAACTTTGAAGAGGTAAATTTGATTTACAGATCTTGGACGAAAGTAAATCTTGCGCTTTCATTAATGCTTCTAATAGCATTTGTGCAGGTGTATCTACCGTTCGAGGTTAAAGCTGAAGACAGTCAGGAAACTATTGTTGAAGAAGCTAAATTTCGCGAAGTCTCAACTCCACATTACAACCCTTACGAAAGTAACTTTGAGCCAAGATTCGGTGTTTATACATACGAAGTAAGTTGGAATGGTATTCCAGCTGCTGAAGCAAAACTCTCAGTAGGTGGAGATGAGTTTCAATACAGATTAATAGCGACTGCCAGAACGTACTCTCCGGTTAATATATTTTATAATCTTAAGTATCAGGCAGAAGGGATTCTTTCGGCGATAGATTTTTCGCCAATACGTACAGTTATTAGACAGAGAGAGAACTCCAAGGTGCGCATGATCGATATTAATTTTAATAACGATGGCGCAATTGAGTCAGTAAGAACTCAGGAAGGAAAGCCTACAAAGATTCTCCGTTTCTCATCAGACAATCCGACACTTGATCCATTTGCTGCTGCTTTTATGGCAAGAACTTTAAGTTGGAAAGAGGGCGAAACAAAACAGTTTGATACATTTAACGGTAAAACTAGATATCTTATTACTCTTACAGCACAAGGACGAGAGAATATTGAATTCAACGGGCAGGAGAAAGATTGTTGGGTAATTACTCCAAAAGTCGAAAAATTAGTAGATGGTGAATCTCCTTCAAAACTAAGAGATGCGAGGATATATCTTACTAACGATTCTAACAGAGATGTGGTTAGAATCGAGAGCGAGGTGTTTATTGGAACAGTCGTTACTAAGTTAAAGGCTTTCCATGAAGAGTATACACCTCCAGTTATTCGTATGGCCGCATTACGAGGCCGTTCGGCAATTAGATAATAATACTTAGGCAGTTGATATAGTTTGCATAGCTAATACAGGTAGCTAATAAACCTATCTTTTATTTAAGCTCTTGTTTCAATAGATCTAGAATCTGCTTAAAAGAGGTTAAAAATTGGAATGAGATTCCATCTCTGGTGCAAACCTTTGCTAGTGAATCTCTAGCAAAAACCCATTTCGCTTCTTGTGCCATACATAGGTCATTATTGCCATTTCCAGCACAGATTAACTCAGTATATCCAAGGCTAATTAGTTCTCGAGCTAGTGTTCCCTTGCAAGGGGAGCTGAGGTCGCACATTCCCATATCCTTACGAAGTTCTACCTGCCAACTTTCATGGTCAGTCTGTACGAGGCGATTGCTGACTACGCCAACGATATAGTCTTTACTTTGCAGTACTTCTGGAGTCCATTCACAATGAGAGATCTGAAATTTATCAAGTGTAAAATTAATGTAGATATCCCACCCAGCACTTAGGACTATAAGAGGAATTCTATTGTTTTTACAGAATGCGTATAGCTCTAGAAATCCATCTCTTAATTGAACATTCTTATTGAGATACTCAATTAAATCTTCACGTGAAGATTTAATTAGTTTAGAAAGTTTCTGATTTAACTCTCCATGAGTTAGTTCGCCATTTCTGAAATGCTGCTCAAGTTCAACCAGTGCATCACCTGCTAAGTGCTGGACTAACATGTCCATCACATCTTTTTCTGAGATCGTTCCATCAAAATCAATTAATAAAGCAACATCGGATCTATGCATAACAATCAATATCTAAATAGTATTTGTGTCTTGGTAGTATTTGCTAGTTATCGACTTATCGCAACTCTCTCGGAATTTCCGAGGACAAGCCCTTCAATTGGGCCATTAAATGAGTTCCCGTCTCTAGTGACAATAAACTTGAAATTTTCGCCGTATGGAATGTTAAATGAGGCTCTGCCTGAAGAGTTTGTAGATCTAACACCTAGAGTTCCACCATTAACTAATGCTCCAGAAAGGGGTTGGCCAGTATTGTCCAGCGCTAGGAGCGATATCTGGAAATTACGTACAGTTCCTGTTAAATCCAGATTTAAATTTCCGGTTACCTGTCCATTTGTAATGTTAAATGTATGTCCACTTGCCTCAATAGTTATGGAGTATGAAGCTGGTCCAAAAATATTGTAGAAGGAGAACTCTCCATTCTCTCCAGAGTAAATGACGAATTGAGAACCTCCTGAGCTAAGGGTAATTTTTGCTTTGGCTATACTCTTTCCACCTGCAACAAGTCTTCCAGCAACTTGGAAATATCCCGGTGCAATAGTTGGTGTCGGTGTCATCGTTGGAGTAGGC
>CAZTER010000234.1:0-4046 GCA_964612045.1 uncultured Bdellovibrionales bacterium | reverse complement strand
GTTGGTTGGATTACTGGGCACAGCTATGTTGTTTATGGTCCACTAGCAAATGGTGCTACTACGGTAATGTTCGAATCAATTCCAACTTATCCTGATGCTGGACGGTATTGGGAAATGATTGAGCGACATAAGATTAATATATTTTATACAGCGCCAACTGCAATAAGAGCGATTGCTAAGGAAGATCTATCTTTTGTTAATAAATATGATCGCTCTTCTCTTAGAATTCTTGGAACAGTAGGAGAACCTATTAATCCTGCTTCGTGGGAGTGGTATTACAATAATGTTGGAGAGGGGCAATGTGCCGTTGTGGATACTTGGTGGCAGACCGAGACAGGAGGAATTTTAATATCGCCATTGCCAGGTGCAACAGAAACTAAACCTGGGTCAGCTACTTTACCATTGTTTGGAATTTTACCAGTAATTGTTAATTCAAATGGTGAAGTGGTCGAATCAGTCGAAGCTCAGGGAAGGTTGTGTATCGCACGGAGTTGGCCTGGACAAGCAAGAACAATTTATGGCGATCATCAGCGCTTTATAGATACTTATCTTTCAACTTATCCTGGTTTTTACTTTACCGGAGATGGTGCTCAACGTGATGAGGATGGTTACTACTGGATAACTGGAAGAGTCGATGATGTTATCAATGTGTCTGGTCATCGTCTTGGAACTGCGGAGATTGAATCTGCACTAGTTGCTTCTGGTGTTGTCGCAGAAGCTGCTGTCGTTGGTATGCCGCACGATATAAAAGGCACAGGAATCTGCGCATTTTGTATCCCAAATGAGAGAGATTTTGATTTGGAAAAACTTATCCATGTAGCTAATCAATCGGTAGTCGCGGGGATCGGAAGTTTTGCTAAGCCTGATGCAATTCATTTTGTAAGTGGGCTTCCAAAAACTAGATCTGGGAAAATTATGAGGAGGATTTTAAGGAAAATTGCTGCAGGAGAGATGGATCAGTTGGGAGATATTTCAACATTAGCCGAGCCTGAAGTAGTGCAGAAAATAATTGAAATCGTTTGGCGAGAATAGTCTAGGGTGCCCATAACGGAGATTTCGCATTCTTTCTTTTAAAGGAGAGAGATTTTTCTGTCGATATTAGATTAAATGGAAAAGTCTGAGAAGCTTTTAGCTAGGAATGATCAAGCATTTACGCTAATTGAACTACTAGTTGTAGTCAGTATTATCCTTGTAATTGCGACAATAGCGATCCCTCAATATGCTCTTTATAAGAAAGGATCACATAATAAGATGGCTAGAAGTGATTTGAGAAATCTTGTCACAGCTCAGGAAGCGACGTTTATTGATCAGGATTTATATGTATCCTGCTCAAACTCTAATTGTAATCATCCAACAGTAACAGGATTCCAATTATCTAGGAATGTCTCGGTAATCTGTGAAGTAGTTGAGAATGGAGAGTCTTATAGTTGTGAGTCTCGCCATCAGGGAGGCACTATCACTTATAACTATAATTCCGCTACTAATATTTTTAGTGAACAAGAGTAAGAATAACGAAGAGACCATACATTTAAATGTATGGTCTCTTGTTTATATAACTATTATGCCAACTGGATAATGTCGTTAAGTAGCTGGTTGATAGTTGTAATGATTCTAGAGTTCGCTTGGAATCCTCTCTGTAGAGTAATCATTTTTACGAATTCACTTGCAATATCAACTGTTGATAGCTCTACTGAACCAGACTGAATCGCACCGAAGGTTCCAGATTCTGGTCTTCCTACTACTGGTTCTCCAGAGTCTGTTGATTGCTGTAGAAGTGTTCCTCCTACTCTAGTTAATCCTTCTGGGTTAGCAAAGCTAACTAGTCCGATACCTCCAATAACCGCAGATTGACCATTATCAAGTAATGCGGAAATTCTTCCGTCAGGATCAATCGCAATGCTCGTTACTGTACCGATTCCCTGTCCATCCTGCGTAATTGATAGGATGTTTGAGCTAGCAGAGTACTGAGTAAATGGCGAGAAGGTAAAATCAACTGACTGAGTAGCACTTGAGCCGTTTGCCCATGGTAATGTCGCTGTATAACTTGGGTTCGCGGTTGTTAGCGCTCCAGCACTAGAGAAGTTTAATGTTAGTGGAGATCCGACCAATCTTGGATATCCAGCTGGAGTTCCTCCAGAATTGACTTCATCTGAGTTAACATATCCTCTGACTTCCCACTGATTACTTCCTGTATGAAAGAAGAAGAATGTTACTGAGTGTTTTGCACCTAAAGAGTCAAAGGACTGGACCACAGTAGAGAACTGAGCGGCATCATTTAGATCCGCGTAGCTTACTGCTGTAGAAGTTGATCCGGAGTTTGCTGCTGGTACTGTCGGTATGGATCCAGATGCGATCGTATTTGAAGCAGCATCTACGTTTCCGGAGATAGAAACATCTGTAGTTGATACTGTATCTTGAGAGACAGTATTAATGTTCAATGGTTCTAATGCTCCAGTTCCGCCTGCAGGGAATCCAAGAACAGCTTTGCCATCTTGAGTTACGATATATCCAGCAGTATCCACTTTGAAGTTGCCGGCTCGTGTATAGAAGCGTTGAGCGCCATCTGCTACGGCAAAGAATCCGTTTCCATCAATTGCAAGGTCAAGAGGACGGCTAGTAAATTCAAGTGTTCCTTGCTGGAATACTGAATTAATTGCAGAGACAGAAGATCCAGCACCAACAATTCTACCAGAAGCCTGTCCTCCAGCTACGAGATCTTCAAATTCAGCTCGTGCGGCCTTATAGCCAACTGTACTTGCATTTGAAATGTTGTCACCTATTACAGCGATAGCTGTTCCATGGCTTGCAATTCCTGATCTTCCAGCAAATAAACCATTTATGATACTTGGCACGGTGTGTCTCCTTTCAGCTATATGTTTTCTTTACTTCTTTACAACGGTACTGCTACTGCATGTTCTTACGCGGCTGTTCTAACTTCACGAATGTCAGATGTTCCGATTTCTCGACCATCAACGATCAACTTTGGATCAGCTCCTGGAATGAAACCGCTCACAATTCCTGAGGCAAAAGCCTCTGGATTCAACTGACCACCAGTTGTTGCTGTTCCTCTAACCTTAATTCCAAATGTTCCACTCTGAGTAGTTAATCCAGAAAGCTCAACGGAATGCTTGCCAGCTCCAAGCGCTCCGGCAGAGATGGTTTCTCTGACTGAGCCGTTTGCATTAAGTAGATCAATCTCTACATTTGAAGCTGATGAGCTCAGGTCAAAAGAAACTCTTCCGCCATTTCCATCTTTAACTTGAACTTCGTCAGAATTTAGAACTACTTCATGACCAAGGAAGGAAGCTAATGAAGAGAAGTCACCCAATGATTCGGTAGATCCCACTTTTTCATTGATAGAAACTAATTGTTCGAGTTGGCTGAATTGAGCTAACTGAACAGCGAATTCCTGATTCTCCATCGGATTTAATGGATCTTGATTCTTCAACTGAGTAACAAGGAGTTGAAGGAAGTCTGTTTTATCGACTTCTGCAGAGTTCTTTTTTGCAGAGGTAGTTGTTTGAGTTAGACTTGAATCAAGTCCGCTTAATGATCCTATGCTATTTGTCTGTGCCATAATTTGCTCTCTATGCTACCCAGTGATCTAAAGTTTGATTTGTTTGCTTTTTTTGCCCCATATTTACTGCATTACTTGTCGTATCTCCCTGTGATCCTTTTGATACTTCTCTCTGCGGTGCGCCATCTTCGCGTTTGGTTGTATTTTGTTGGAAAGATAAGCTCTGCTCCTGTTTCTCATCGCTTCTGACAGAGACAGAGATATTATCTACATCTAGGCCAAGCTTTCTAAGCATTCCCTGTAAATCGTGAGCCTTTTCACGAAGTAGAGTTGATACTTGAGCGGATTCAGCAACAAGTCTGGCATGTAGACTGCCATCACGAAGGGTTAGATCGATTTTGACGGATCCTAATTCAGGAGGATCTAAACGTAATGAGATCGATTTTCCATCTTTAGAGCGAGCGATTTCTTTTAATGTATTCTCTACTCTTTCAAGAGCTTTATCAGCTAATGCTTTAGGGATATTTCG
>CAZTER010000233.1:0-4058 GCA_964612045.1 uncultured Bdellovibrionales bacterium | reverse complement strand
AGTTGGGTTCTAATACCAATTGATCTGGGCTTGCTACTTGAAGAAGTCTTCCCTCTTTCAAGATCGCTATTCTATCTGCTAATGCTAGAGCATCACTTTGATCGTGTGTTACAAAGATCATTGTAAATTTCAATTTAGAGTGAAGTTCGTCTATCTCTGCTCTCATTTCTTTTCGTAAGGTTGAATCGAGATTAGAGAGTGGTTCATCAAGCATGATTAACTCTGGCTCTACTACCAGAGACCTCGCCAAGGCTACTCGTTGCTGTTGTCCACCAGAAAGTTGATCTGGATAGCGCTCTTCGAATCCTGCAAGTTTTGTTAAAGCTAATATTTTTTCAACGCGTTCTTTTATCTGTAATTTGTTATATTTTTTTACCTTTAATCCAAAAGAAACGTTTTGAAAGACAGTCATGTGAGGCCACAGAGCGTAGTTCTGAAAAACAAGAGCTGTTTCTCTTTTGCTTGGATGCAGCGTAGTTATGTCTCGATCATTTAATAAGATTGAGCCTGATTTGGCCTTGTTAAATCCTGCTATTGCTCTTAGCAAAGTAGATTTACCACTTCCGGATGGACCTAAAACAAAGAGTTTCTCTCCAGATCGTATATCTAGAGAGATCTCTTTTAAAATATCTTGCCCCCCGAGCTCAACAACTAGGCTCGAAATCTTTAATCCGATCATGGATTTAGAAAGCATGCTATTCAACTTTCTTTCACCAGTGATTTGAATCTGTTACTCACTAACTCCAAGGAGCTCAACATCAAAGATTAAATCTGCATTTCCAGGTATCGGCCCGATCCCTCTAGATCCATATCCTAACTGCGAAGGGATGTATAAAGTTCTTTTGCCGCCAATCTTCATTCCGGCTACACCTTCATCCCATCCTTTGATTACTTGTCCAGCTCCGAGAGAGAAGGTAAATGGTCTGCCTCTTGAGATTGAGCTGTCAAATTGATTTCCTTTTGTATCTCCAGCTCCAGCTAGCCAACCTGTATAATGAACCGAAACTTTGTTACCTTTTTTTGCTTCAGCACCCTCGCCAATATTGGTATCTAAGTAACGTAGTCCAGAGGGGGATGTTGTGATTGTCTTTGCTTCTGCATTAGCATCTTCTGCGGTTGAATTCATGGTAACTAGCGCTCCTAAAGTAAAAAGTAATCCTAATAGGCATACTAATGATATTTTCGAGAGATGTCTGTTGCTGGATAGCATATTAAAAGCTCCAAGATAAGTTTTAAACTTAAATTTTGCAGATTCGTATATTCCGCTCTCAAACTTTACCTTGAGTGAGATGACAATGGTAGATCTATTAAATTAATAAAGAATTTGTTGTTATGAAGGAAGCTTAAATTTAACTAAACCATTGGCAAGGCAGTTAACAGCTTTCTCTATATCACCACAATTAAGTACATAGGCAATTCGTATCTCATCAAGACCTCTTCCGGGGTTGATATAAAATCCAGCTGCTGGAGCAACGAATGTTGTGTGATTATCAAGAGAGAAATCTTTTAACATAAAAATAGCGAACTCTTCAGCGCTTTTTACTGGAAATTTAGCGATTAGGTAAAAAGCTCCATGTGGTTTATTGAAAATGACCCCATCTATTCGGCTCAGTGCGTTGCAGAGAGTATCTCTTCGTTTTTGATATTCAGATCTGGCATGCTCTAAAAAGTCACCTTGAATTTTTTCAAGTAAGTGAGCAGCGGCAAACTGTTCCAGTGTGGATACCGAGAGTCTAGTCATTGCAAATCGATTAATCGATTCAATCAACGCTTCATTGCAGGTGATTAAGCATCCAATTCTAGCACCACAAAGACTAAATCTTTTTGAAAGGCTATCAACAATAACTAAATTTTTTGAACGAGGAGAATCCTGGAGAACTGAGTGGAATTCTAGTCCGTCGTAAACAAGCTCTCTATAGGTCTCATCTACGATCATAAATAGATTACGATTTTCGCATAGAGCTAAGATCTCTTGAAGATGTGCAGGCGGAGTGACAGTTCCAGTAGGATTGTTGGGATTGCAAATTACAATCGCTTTAGTTTTTTCAGTTATAGATTTTTCAATCTCACTAATAGCTGGTATCGCAAATCCGTTCGCAAAGTTAGCCGGAATCGCTTTGCATATAACAGAGGAAGCAGAAGCAAAGCCCAGATAATTTCCATAAGTTGGTTCGAAGAACAAAATTTCATCGCCAGGATCTGCGATTGACATGAATGTATAAAGTAATGCCTCGCTTGCTCCTGACGTAATTACAAAATGCTCTGGAGATGTAATTGTTCCTAGAGATCGATTCATTGATTTTGACCATGCCGCGCATAGTTGAGCGTTACCTTTTGATGGCTCATAAGCTACGGTAGCTGCGGTAAATGCATGAATACCCTCGAAGTATAGTTCAGGAGATGGAATGTCTGGTTGTCCTATATTAAGACCAAAGACCGCGGTTCCTTGTTCACGTGCCGCTTGAGCAAGGGGGGATAACTTGCGAATAGGAGAAGCAGGGGTATTGATTCCTCTTTTAGAGATCTTGAGATTGCTAGACATATTTTTACCTCGTCTAGCTACTATAACCTCAAACTAATATCTCTGCATCTGCAAATGAGGGATACTTTAATTGGGGATTTCTTACTGAACTCCTGCTTTTTTTAGTAATGAGGCTAGGGATACTTTACCTGATTCTGGAGACGATGAAGTTGAGACTAGAGAATCTACTCGCTTATTGCATTCAATACACTTGCCCTCTGGGGTAATTTCAGGACACCAATGTTGAGTAAGATTTAGGATTAGCGAGTCATGAAGTGTTTGTTCAATGTCTACATGGTCTCCTAAGTAGAGAATAACTCCCGGCTCGTCATCTCCGATTTCAGATGGTTCTCCAGGCTTGATGTAGAAGGTTAGAGGGACTTCTATTTTTCTAGCTCTTTCGTCCAAACATCTGCCGCAAGGTTGACTAAATTCAGCAGAGATCTTGCCTGATAGTTCGCCGCCTTCTGGTAATGGTGTGATAGTAATGTCGATCTCAGGATCTGAGGTAAATATCATTTCGCAGGGGGTCCCTTCAGAGAGCCGTCGGTTTAAAGGGGCTACTTCAATCTTTTTATTCAATTTAAGTCCTTGGGACGGGAGGTCGCTCATTCTTATACGCATTACTTTTAGCTCCTAATTCTTTGCTCTATATTTCTAACCGATCTTAGGTCCTTTAACTATGGAGAGCAGGTAAGTTCCTGATTAACCATGATAAATAATCAGATTAGAAAGCCTACCCTAAAAATTCATTAAGAAAACAAAGAAAATTAAGGTTAGATATCAACTACTGAAGAAACAAATATTGGCTGATCTCGATATAAAATGTAAACAGCTCTTAAACTTTGCCCTCAGTTTATGTATAAGGCATAGTTACTTGAACTTAGTTAAATTAGCTTACAATTGCGAGGATAGTGAACATGGGTGTTAATAAAGTAATTCTTCTTGGAAACTTAGGTAAAGATCCTGAGCTGCGATATACACCGTCGCAAACTGCTATCGCTACATTTAGTGTAGCTACATCGGAAAGAAGAAAAGATGCGAGTGGTCAGTGGGTTGATCAGGTTGAATGGCATAATATCGTTGTTTTTGGAAAGGTAGCAGAGAACTGCGCTAATTATCTTAAGAAAGGACGCCAAGCTTACATAGAGGGACGAATTCAAACCCGTAAGTGGCAGGACAAGGAAGGAAAGGATCGATATACAACTGAGATTATTGCTCAGACAGTTCAGTTTGTCGGTGGGGCTGGTAAAGGAGCAGGAATCGAATCTCAGATAGAAAGCGCGCCAGTTTCGATGCCAGGATTATCAACTGCGGACAGTATAGGTTCAGGCGCTGCTATGTCAGCAGCAGTTGGTGCAGATGCTCCATTTGATGAGGACGATATCCCGTTTTGATGCTGCTGCTTGTGAATTCTCGATAATCAAAATGGAGAATTTTATCTGGCTCTAATAAATGAATTTTAGAGAAAGGATAGGTGTCCTAAGAGCTATTTTGCTCTTAGTGATATTTTATATCTTCTCTTTGTCTTCGTTTG
>CAZTER010000232.1:0-4060 GCA_964612045.1 uncultured Bdellovibrionales bacterium | reverse complement strand
TTACATTTCAGATGTATTTCATAAGACATTTTTTGAGATTGATGAGAATGGCACAGAGGCAGCAGCAGCGACTGCGGTAGTTATTGCAAGAATGTCGGGAATAATGCAACCAGTAGAGCCACTTGAAGTAAAGATTGATCGCTCATTTGTATTCTATATCAAAGAGGAAAATAGTGGGACTATGCTATTCATAGGAAAGATTGAAAATCCGACATTAAGTTAATATCAACTAAGATGAGAACTAAGTTATTTGATCTCTTAAAAGGGTCTCTTTCCAAAGTTTAAATTAACGCGAACTCACTTAACTAAATATCTAAAATTATCGGTTGATTAATTGGTTGATATTTAAGGTCGCAAATAGAGGCGTTAATAAACTTTTTTCCATCTACTACCTGAACTCCATATCCCTCATGGATATGACCAAATAGGTGCGCTTTAATCGAGATATCTCTAACTTTCATTAATAGATCCTGACATCCAACATGTCTCCCCTTAGCATTACAATCTAATATACCAAAGGGAGGTCCATGAGTTATTAAAACATCTGTATCGTTTGGAATCTTAGACCAGATCTTTGCTATTTCTTCTCCACGATCGGCATTAAAGGCCCAATCAAAGAAACGTGGTTGCCATGGTGAACCATAGAACTTTATACCTTCTACTACACACCATTGATCCTCTAGATATATTACATTAGAGAGGATCTTCTTGCTCTCATCAGGAGTTCTTTCAAAACAGAAATCATGATTACCGGCAATAACAATCTTATTTTTATGAGGTAATATATCCATCCATTCAGCAAACTTTTGTAGATCTACGAGATCTCCTTTCCGAGTAATGTCACCAGCATGGATCAAGATATCGCCATCAGGGAGATCTGCAATCCCATCAAAGAATGAATGCGTATCACTAATAACTACTAACCTAGGCAACCTATCCTCTCTTCCAAACTATTTAATCACGACTACCTTACCGGCATCTATGCGCTGCATCTGAAATCCTATACCGGCAACAGCACCATCTTCATCAAAATGGTATGTGGGAATAAATCCATCCTGAAAGTTACCTTTCTTTAAAAACTCAATAGGATCTACTTTAGAATTTAGAGCTAAATCTAACAGTCGAAAAGACTCAAGTGCCATAGGGACTACAGGAAATCCTGACTGTGGCTCTCCATATCGAGTTTTAAATTCCTTTAGTAATACAGCACCACTCTCAGTAACCAATTGATCATTTAGTGGGAGATTTGCGAACTCTATTCCATTTACAGCCCCACCTAATGCCTGCAGAACTGACGAGGAAGAAGGAAGATAAATAGCATATCGCGCCCCGTGATATTTAATATCGGAAAGTTGCTTTGTAACTGGGATAAACGAAGCATCTGTATTGGTATTTATAAAGACTCCATCGACCCCCTTTTGTATAGCAGAAAGAAGCTGAGTCTTAAGATCTCCATCTCCATGAGAAAACTCTATCGAGGAGATTTCAATCGGAGTTCTACTTAATGAATTAAATCTTCTAATCGATCGATCCATTAATACAGGGAACTCTGACTGTTCAGTTACAATCAGTAGTCGTTTAGTTTTAATAGATATATGAGAATAGAGAAGATCAGCTCCTAAAACATCCGAAGGGAACAACCTGAAGATAGATCGTCCAAGGCCTGTAACATCTCCACTAGTTGCAGAGGCAGTTATTACTAGAATATTCGCTCGGTTATAAAGATCTGCGGTCGCTAAAAGGGTCTGATTACAAGGAAATCCAAGTGCATACTTTACCTTATGCAAATTTATGAATTTTTGAGCTACAGATACTGCTTCACGATTTGAACACCTCTCATCCTCAAATATTAATTCATATCTTCCCCGACCAAGCTTATCATTCGCCAACTCAAGCGCATTCCTAATATCCACCCCAAAGGTAGCAGCATCTCCACTAAGAGCAGTCGGAACTCCTATCTTAATTCGCTCATCTGAATAGGCTTGAGATGAGGCAAATAAAATAAGAAATAAAAAAACTAATGATGAGACACGCATCTAACAATCCTAAGCTAATAAATTATAGAAAAAGTATCACCTTCTTTTAAAATGACTCGCTTACAAAGCCATGAAGAATAAGATATCGATCGTCAACTACTATCTTAACATCCATATCCTGTTAATTTTAGTATCTTACGAACAAGTTAGCGCTATTTTGTCGTAAGAATATAACAGTATCAACAAAATTATATCGCTATATCATTACTGCCGAACAACTTGTAAAAAAGTAATTATCTGGCAATAGAACAAACGGCTTTGAACGTGGCTTTCTACTCAAAGAAGGTTTAAAAGTAAATTCAGGAAATACAGTATTTAATAAACCAAGTCTGAATTTTCGAGAAGCAAGTGTATATAGCATTCTTCTATAAGCCTCAGACCGCTTGTGTTCTCTTAGAATTGTGGGATTTTTAGAATAACAAGATCCTGCTGAAGAATACTTTTTTATACTTGGTGTATCAAATGGACTTATCGCTTTTACTTTATCTAAAGAAAGAAATCCTCGACCAGCCAAACTTCGACTTTTAACTAGATTAAAGATCCTTACCTCCAATAGCTCAAAAATTTTTCTTATCCGATTATCTTTAGACTCTTCCTTAAACTGCGGAAGCGGTGTGATAACTAGATCATGATAAGTAATCCGTTTTTCCTTATCTATCTGAGAGTGATGAATAAATGAATATGTAATCTTTCTTTCTGTAATATTTTGATTATATGAACAAAGTCCTGGCCAGTCTTTCGAATGAACTGCGCCACCATGTTTTACAGGATTTGTAACTGTATAAAGAAATGCTTCTATTAGATCAGAATCATCAAGTATAACCTGTGCTCGATAGCGATGAGACCAGAATTTCCCTCTTCTCTTAAGCTTGTGATTAATTCTACGCGCTATTTCTCTATTAACATTCTCCATAAACTCATCTAATCTACCGTGTGGAGCTTTTAATACAAAGTGCATGTGATTCGACATAATCACAAAACAAAATATCTCTATTCCAAATATCTCTTGGTAGCGGGCGATTATCCCACCAATAGTTTCATTCACATCCTTACTCGGGCGAAGATAGAATGCCTGGCCCTCGGTTCGAATTGTAACAAAGAATATAGCTGATGGATCTTGTGTCCTTAGTGGATATCCCATGTTCAAGATATCGTAACTTTGTAAAGATTGTTGACTATCACTCAATGGAAGGAAGCTGTTACCTTGATAAGGGGGGAAATAAGGAAGGTGATACTTTGGGGAGAATGCCTAGGGCGAGACTCGAACTCGCACGGTCCTTTCGAACCTCAGGATTTTAAGTCCTGTGTGTCTACCAATTCCACCACCCAGGCGGGGTGTTACTACCGCTTTTATATAGTTACAGCGGAAAGAAACCTAACTTATATAAAACACCCGTCGGAACTTTTCCAGTCTCGACGGGTGTTTTTTATGCTAACCGGGTCTAAGACCCGTATTTTTGATGTAAATTACCCTTCGAGAGCTTCTAGTTTTCTGTCCTATGCGCCTCGATGGTAAAACTACCGATTAAGCTCCACGAAGGTACTTATCAAGCTCCTCAATATTAATTCCATCAGCAATTGACCTTAAGTCAGCCGATGTTGCTTTGGAGATAGAAGAGATCATCAAGATAGATCCACTATCAAGATACACTGATAACTCCGGGGATCCCGAACTTTCATTTAACATCGCAGTACGTCCAGAGATTCGAATCGCTTCCTGTCCTGTAGTTCCGCCCATCATTGCAGCCATCTTGCCTAATGCAGCTAGACCGCCAAATCCTGCCTGATTGCCACCACCAGTTAAAGATATTTTTACTCTCGACCCACCCTTAACATACTCACGCTCAATATTTGTAAAACCAAGAGCTGTGCTATTCTGAATCTTCTCTCCCATAAATCCAGCTATTGAATCAGGGAAAAAATTCTCAACTCGTCCTGAGTTCATTTTTTGAATAGCTTTCTCTGCCCACTGCAGCTCTTCAAGAGCTTTAGGAAAATTTTTCTGCGCTACAAATTCATTCACT
>CAZTER010000231.1:0-4084 GCA_964612045.1 uncultured Bdellovibrionales bacterium | reverse complement strand
ATAACCCGGTGTTAAAAATATTCCGCGTTCCACTAGTATTCGGTGCAAATATTCTGGATCGGCATAGTATCCACTTCTCCAATCCTCTCCTAACGCATGCATAGTAACAGCTTGCAGTTTTACAGCCTCCGGAAGATTACCTGCTAACATGTCCTGACGTAGCTGTCTTTTTTCTAAGAGAGAGCTTCCGTATTCATAAGATTTAGCACCAGAAGCCACATCTCCAATTAAATTCACAGTAGCAACTCCAGCATTTGCATCTATGCGGATCTCTACAATGTCTCCATCCAATAACTTTCCACAGTTACCGCCTGCAAGTGCCTCAGGAATCATATGTCCAATACATGCGCCAGTTGTTACACCTGAAAATCTTGCATCTGTAAGTACGGCAACTTTTTTTAACTCAGGTATATGAGCAATTTGAGCAGTGAACTCATATATCTCTTCTAACCCAGTACCTAAAAATCCTCTTCCAACTAAACAGATTATATCATCAGATTTGATCTGCTTATCTCGAATTGACTGTCGCAACTTAACTTCTGAGGTAAAGACCCTCGCTGTACCAATCTTGCGATAGATACCATCTGTTAATAGCTCTGAACTGATCGAGCTACTTTTACAAACCGAGATATTGCATATATTTCCAGTTGGAAAGGTATATGCAGAAGGAATGCCGTGATCCAGAGACATAATTACATGTTTAGGATCTATACCAACTTCATCTTTCAACATAGCTCTATAGTATTTACGGCGCTCGGAGCTCTCCCAATTTTTCAAATTATTACCCAGAGACAGACCAGTTGCAGTCATGGCATCTAATTCTAGAATATCTAGATCTCTGATATTCAGAAACAGTTCTGGAACTCCGCCAGCAGCCCAAAACATTGCAGTTGGAAATCCCTTTGGATACTGTGGGTACTGCTCATGTCCAGGTCCATTAGGTAATACCCGTAAGATTCTTGGCACTTTACTAAAGATCTTCTGATACTCCTCAATAGTTGGAGGATTTAATCCCGCTGCCCTAGCAATGAAAGCTAGATGCATAAAGCAATTTGTAGAGGCTCCTGAAGCTGCCATTAAAACCATTGCATTATGAATTGATTTTTGGCTAATCAGATCAGAGAGTCCGAATCCACGATCTATTAAGGCGAGTAAAAACTCAGCAGATCGGCTTGCTAACTTTAACCAGGGCTCAGTTGAGGATGGTATGCAAGCAGAGTGGGGGATAGAGAGCCCAAGAGCTTCTATTACACTTTGCATTGATGCCGCTGTACCAAAAAATTGGCAACCACCGCCAGTCTTAGTGCAAGCATGACAAAGCTGTTTAGCCGCTTCTTCCCTTGTCATGTGTCCAAAGTTAGTCATGGCATTAACTACTTGAACCTTTCCAGTATCAAAGATACTCGGATCATCTGATGGCAACATTGCTCCACCAGGAATAACTAGTCCGATGAGTTTCTTCTTATATACATCTTCCAATTTCTTGAGATGCACGATTGCTGCGGCAGTAGCAGGGGCTTCCTTATCACAAGAGGCAAATCCTAATACCCCTTTAGAATCTGGATAAACTCCAAGTTGTACCAACATCTGTTGATACATCGTGTTACGAGATACCAAGCTGTAATGCATTTCAGGGCGACCTTGCCACACACCATCACATCCACCTGAGGTATAAGCCACACGAGTTTGCCCACCTAATGTGCTTATAATATTAGCTGCTTCACGCATCTGCAGATCGAGTCGATCATGTCCGGCATGTGCCCCGTAAGAGATAGTTTCTCCAGCTTCATTACGTAAACCCGCAAAAGTTGAGAGTAGAGTTATCTGCTTGCTTAATCGTGATACTACATCCTGCGGATTTGCTCCCATGCTTGTTAGCATTGAAAGACCAAAGGATGCGCCTGATGGTCCTGATAACAATTCGTTTGGGACTTCAGCTATCGCCTCAGTTGTGCCCTTACTAGCAAACATTTTAAATTTTGGTGTTTCTGCCAGGTGCTTTTGATTAATCTCGGAAAGGCTCATAATCACTATTTGAAAATATTGTTTGATTAGAACTCAGCCGGTTTGTTATAGAGCAGAGGTAACAACTAGATCAAATGTTTTTTGTCGAGAGGTCTGATGCTATCTATCTCTTCTCATGGAAATGATATGACTCCGATTATTCCAACACTAGATATATATCCAGAAGCACAGGTGATTGGGTTAGAAAGTGTAAAAGGGAGATTCTTACTTGAAGGAGCTTCTTATCTTGGTCATCAGCAAATAGGATTTGTTAATATCTATAATGCGACTGCTCTAGATCAGATCTCAGGAAATAAAGGTGAAAACTCTAAGATCTACTGGCTCGATCTCTCGAATGGAGAGCTACACACACGCAACTTACCTAGAGATCTCTGTGCCACCGCAGTAGTTCCAACAGTTAATCCTGCGATCTTAGTGGTGGTTACAAACCAAGGAATATTTACTCTAGATAAAAATCAGGAAGAGTTAAAATTATGGCATCGACCATCATTCATTGACCAGTGGCCAGCAGGTACAAGGTCAAATGATTCTCGAATCGATCCGGAGGGAAACTTATTAATCTCTTGGATGGGTGAGGGAGCACATCGAGATTCCCCTGGAAGTAGGCAAGGTGAGCTTTGGCTAATTCGTCCAGATAAGACGGAGACTTTACTAGCTAGCAATCTTTACATTCCTAATGGTCATGCATTTATTCCCAATCATGATGGAACTTATCGAATGTTCTATAATGATACGGCACGCACATTTAAACATCCTGAACTTCCTCGTGCAGTAGATGAATATCACTACAATCCAACAATCGGAGTAATGGAACGCAAAGGAGCCTTCTTTACTTTTCCTGGAGGGGATGATGTTAAAGAGTTTCCAGATGGAATGGCCATTTCAGCAGATCATAAATCTTTATTAATTCCGATGTTTTTTGGTGGTGGTGTTGATGTGATCAACATTGAAGAGTGTAGTTTAATGGGAAGAATTAAAACGCCTGGAGCTGAGCAGTCTACATCGATTGCTTTGTTGCCAAGTGGCGAAGCCATTATCACTACTGCCGCTGAGTTTTATGGATCTGAAGATTTCAAGAATAATCCGAATGCAGGATCTATTTTTCATGTTGATCTTGCTGACCTAGGTATACAAGGAGCGGAACCGTATAAATTTAAGTTAAGCGAGTAAATATTGCTCACGAAAGTGTTACTAGGTTAGGTAATAGTGATTACAGAAGTGATGCTAGGTTACTATATATTCAATGAGAGAGATGCAATCTCATATTGTATCATAACGAATATATTTAATCTCTTATAATAGCCGTATAAATTACGACTTAGTAATACTTTGCAAAATATCCACATTATTACGTGCTATTTCAATAAAAGAGGCAGAAAAGCCTTCTGTTATCTGGATCCTTTGCCAATAACCTACTGCTAATTCCAAAGCTTTTTTCCAAAGCGTAATTGTTTGAGGTTTGGGGGGGCTGATGGTTATCACACCGGTATCAATGTACTCTTGTCTCGGTGCGTACATCATCGGAAGCATATCATAAACTGGAGTAATGCCTTTAACTTTTTCTTCTTCAAAAAAGAGAGACATGTTCCCGCTGTGCATGTCAGTATTTCCTATAAAATTTCCAAAATACTCACGGAACTCTATTTCATCAGCAATATCTCGGGTTATAATTTCCTTATCTAATAACTTCTTTCCAACTATGCTCCAAGATGCGCCACTCCCTATAAATTCTGCATCGAGAGATAATAAAGAAATTACACCTTTACGACCGTGTGGCCTAACACGGTCAAAGCGAACAATTTCAAGAAAGGTATATAATCTGCCCTCTATTATTCTAGTAGTCGCACTTGATGCTGGTGTTGAAAGTATTGACGAGGCAATACTCTCAGCTCGTAAAAGATCTAATCTCCGTTCGGTTATTGGATTCTGAGCATTTAATACAAATTTTACTATTACCGGAGTATTATCCGATAATCTTCTAGTGAGAAACTTTGGATGTTCTCCGCCTGCCGAGGAGCCCGGTAGCCCATATTTTTCAACTCCTCGCGCTAGTTCCTCA
>CAZTER010000230.1:0-4090 GCA_964612045.1 uncultured Bdellovibrionales bacterium | reverse complement strand
AGCAAGCTCTTAGAATGGGGCTCCGAATGCAAACATCGGAGTCATACTCTTATCACCCTCTCTCTTATCCAATGGATATCCAAATTCAACTCTAATTGGTCCAAGAGGAGAGTTCCACCTAATTCCATAACCCCAAGAACGTCTAAGATCTCCTAGCTGGATAGGATCATCATCATCGAATGCTTCACCAGCATCAAAGAACGTTACTCCCTTAAATCCAGCTGAAGGAACAAGTGGGAAGATCATCTCAAAGTTATTAATTAACTGCTTGCTTCCTCCATATTCATTACCATTTTCATCTCTTGGTCCCAAACGACGGCTCTTATAACCACGAACAGAGTTTATTCCTCCAGGAAAGAAGCGCTTAAATAATGGGAATGGATCTCCATCCTTTGTCTCGCCATATGCCAAGGTTGTTCTCCATGAGAACACTAGAGGACCATTCTCGAAATCTATTAAAGGAAGATATAACTGCTGGCGAGCTTCGCCTAGGTAGTAATCCTGATCTCCACCAAGTCCTGCTGTTTCAAACGCTAAGGTTTGGCGAGATCCAGACTTAGGATCTAATGGGTTGTTTATAGTGTTGCGATTTAACTTCCAGGTAATAGATGAAGCGACTGACTTACCCTCCGAGTCTTTAACTAGCTGCGCAGCATCATCCTCATCTACATTCTCAATGTTAACATGATAAAGCTCATACTCAGCGGCAAAATTTATATCTTCAAAACTCTCTCCAAAGACCTGCTCAAGTGGATATCCAAGCTCAGCAGAACCTCCTGTTAGTACCCGATCAAAGTCTGAGTACTCTCTAAAAGATCGGACTAAATTAACACTTCCTGACCAGAAGGTATCGTCTATTCTACGATCACTAAAATTGAACTGAACATTATCTCTCTGAGTTCCAACATCCAAATTAACCGAAGCGCTTCGTCCAGTTCCAAAAAGATTATTTTCTGAAACTCTTGCATTAAATATCGGTCCATCAGAGGAGGAAAATCCAGCACCCGCACTGAATTGACCAGTTGAGGTCTCTCTCACATTAACAAGAAGATCTACCTGGTCATCTCTTGTAGTAGGTTGAGTTGAAATGCCAACCTCTTGGAAATAACCCAATCTCTCAAGCAATGCCTGACTTCTCTTCACCTTAGAAGATGAATAAAGCGACTTCTCATCTACGGTAAGTTCACGTCTGATAACATGATCATACGTCTTATCGTTACCTGTAATAAGGACTTGGTTAACCTCGACCGGCTTGCCTTTTGAAACTGCAAAATCAACATTAACGATCCCTTGTGCACGATTCGCATCAGTCTGAGGAACTACGTTAGCAAAAGCGAATCCAACATCGGTAAACTTCTCAGTAATCTTAAAGGCATCTTGCCTAAGCTTCGTCGCACTAAATACTTCACCACTCTCAGAATCAAGATCTTCTGATAACTTCTGACGAGTACCATCTAAAGTATCTCCAGAAGTTGTGATTCGACCAAATTTATATTGCTTACCTTCAGTAACAACAAAGGTAATAACTATATCTCCATCTTCAGATGAGATAACTGGATCGCCGACCGATCCATCTACTAATCCGTGATCTAAGAAAAACTGTCTTAGAGCAACCTTGTCAGCTTCAAGCATCTCTTTATTAAGTCTTCCTGTTCCAAGTAACCAGGACTTCCACCAGGAATAGTGCTTAGTCTGAATGACATCTCTGAGATCACTAGCATCAAGGGTTGTTAATCCCTCGAATCGAACTTCATCAATTCTAGATCTCTCACCCTCAGTTACAGTTAAAACGAGATCTACCTGATTATCCCCGACTGGAGTCACGGAATAATCAAATGAAGCATCGTAGTAACCACGAGATTGATAGTATGAGATCGCGCTCTTTATCAGGGTAAAGATCCTAGATTTATCTAAGAATCGATCTGTTCCAAATTTAAAGATATCGCGAAGGCTATCTTGGCTGATCTCTTTATTTCCTTGGATAAAAACCTTTCTAATAACCGGCTTTTCAACAACGGTATAAACGATCTTGTACGCACCTGTTGGCTGTGCTTGCTTTTCTGCTGTGACCTGAGAAAAATATCCTGTCTTATAAAGAGATTTAATCTCTTCGGTGATTAACTCCTCTCTAACAGCTCCGCTCTTAAAGTTAAGCTGCGCGACGATAGCATTAGTATCGATCCTTTGATTTCCAACGATATCAACACCACTAATCTTAATGGTTGAATTATCCTCTGCGAATACATATAGAGAGGCCAAAAATAGATATGCACTTAAAGCACATACCAACCTAAGATAATGGCCAATGCTTTTACTGTTCAAACAAAACGACAGAACCATATTATACTCTCACAAACGTCGAATTCAGCGCCTAGAGTCGCCCACCCTGAATTAACTGCCCACCGGGTTTCATCTCAAGTACCACATCCATACTTTTTGCCAAACTGTAATTATGAGTCACCACGATTAAGAGGCCATTCAACTCTCGAACAACAGAAACTAACTGTCCCTCTACTATCTTGGCAGTCTCAGGATCGAGACTTCCAGTGGGCTCATCAGCCAGAATAACCGGTGGGCGACCTACAATAGCCCTGGCGATCGCCACCCTTTGCTGCTCACCGCCAGACAAAGCCTTTGGCCTATGGTGAACTCTCTCTTCTAGCCCTAATGATACTAAAGCTTGTTCAGCCAAGGTCATTGACTCCTTTTCCCCCTGCCCCCTTAGAAGCAACGGCATCGCAACGTTCTCAATAGCTGTAAAATCAGAGAGCAGCTGATTAAACTGAAACACGAACCCGATCTTATCCCTACGAATAGCAGCCAGAGCATCAGAAGATAGCTTTCCGATCTCCTGATCCCCAATAAAGATCTCCCCAGAACTAGGAGAGTCTAAAGCCCCTAACAAAAGGAGTAATGTAGACTTGCCTACTCCTGAAGCTCCCACAATCGCGACTGTGCCAGAGGTAGGAAAATCAAAAGAGGCGTGATCTATAATCCGTAGATCCTTCTCTCCGTCATGGAAGATCTTTGTTAGCTCGTTATACCGAATCATCTTCCCTCAATCATGTCTTAAAAGCTCAGCTGGTTGAAACTTACTTGCTCGACGCGCTGGATAGATCGTTGCCAAGAAACAGATCAAAAAGGCAACGGCCCCTACTGCTACAAAATTTACTGGGTCAATCTCAACTGGCAACTCTGACATTTGGAAGACCTTTTCATTGAGTGGAAATCCATATTTTCTCAGCAATAGACATCCAAGATATCCAAGGACTAGACCACTTGAAACACCGACCAGGCCAATTATCGACCCCTGAATTGTAAAGATACGTGAGATTGAACGAGCTGGAGCCCCCATTGTTCTAAGGACAGCTATGTCGCGCCGCTTCTCCAATACAACCAATACCAACGTGGTAACTATTGAAAAGCTAGCCATCACAATAATAAGAAGCAGGATTATAAAGTAAGCTCTCTTCTCTAAACGAATAGCATCCCAAAGTGGTTTGTTCTTTTCACTCCAATCTTGAACATAGAAACCACCACCGCGATCATTCAATTTATCAATAATTCTCTTTGTTACCTCACGTGAGCGATCTATATCGCGAACCCGAACCTCAATACCTGCTAAGCTGTCACCAAGTTGAAAAAACTGCTGCGCACTCTCTATGTCTGTATATGCAAGACCACTCTCATACTCCACTAAGCCTGATTGATAATGAGCTGTGACTGCAAACCGTCTATATCTAGGTAATAGACCAAAAGGAGTCGAGGAAACTGATGGTGCTAATACCGAAACTGAGCTCCCTTCAAAAAGGGAGAAACTACGAGCCAGCTCTCGTCCGATAACAAGCGGAGGCAAAAGAACATCCTCACCACCACTCGAATCGACAACATGAGATGGAGTAAGTGCTTTCTTTATTGAATGACGACTATCAAGATAGCTAGCAACTTGCTCTCCTGTTGCCGAATCTGGATCTATTCCCTTAATCAAAACCCCAGTTGCACCGCCATCAGTTCGGACAAGCGCTTGGTTATATGTATAATGGGAAGCTGAAACTACTCCACTAACAGAGGTAACTTCCTTAACAACCTC
>CAZTER010000229.1:0-4111 GCA_964612045.1 uncultured Bdellovibrionales bacterium | reverse complement strand
GCTAACAATGACAAGCTATTCTTTGCAGGAAAGTCTATCTCTGCATCTGATACAGCGAGCTCTTCCTCTAGGGTTATAGGAACCTGCCTTGCCACTGGTTGGGCAGCAGGAGCATTTGCTGGAATGAGTTGCAATGAGGTTCCAGAATCAGAGATATTAAAGATAGTTCAAAGTGCTCAGATAAGTGACATTAGCAAGAGATGAAAGAGTCATTAAAAGATCTCCCGATTAACAGGTATCGCGAAGAACTGATCGCATCGATACAAGATCTTGCCTCTCAAGATCCCCAAAAGCCAGCTATATACACTGACAAACAGACGGTCACGTACCATAAGCTATCTGAAACGATCACAAACGGCACACAACAACTCGCTCCTGAAATTAGACCGGGAGATTTAGTGGCCTTAATGCTAACAGAAGAGGTCGATTTTATATCGATGTTGTATATAGTGATTGCTAGTGGTGGATGCGCAGTTCCAATCTCTTCAACAGTTCCGATATCGCGTTTAAAACAAACTCTGGAGGATTTGAAGCCAGATCTCTTAATATCAGATCGCATTGAAACGCTTACACAGCTGGATGAGCAATCACTAAGTAGTGAACAGACTAACTTCTCTCCTTCAGAGATCTCACTTAAAGGTATCTCAAACTCTAAACTTTATCTGTTTAAAGATCTTAAAAACCTGGCTTCTCCAAACGAAAGAAGAAAAGCACTCTCAGATCTAGATATATCAATAATTAGATACTCTTCAGGTACTACAGGTGCTCAGAAGGGCATTATGTTATCAACGAAGAAAGCTATTGAGCGAATTAACTGCGCAAAAGAGATCTTTGGAGTAAAAACAGAAGACCTAATCTATTGTCCACTACAAGCTACCTTTCATTTTGTTTCCTCAATCATGAGCTATATATCATGCGGAGCAACTATAATACTTAACCGCGATATCAGTAGTTCAGAGAACTCTGCGCTAGCTGATAAAATTACTGCAATGTACGCCTCGCCACTACACTATGAGCAGCTTCTAAATAAAGACATTAATATTCTTCCCGCCCTTCGTTTAGCGGTCAGCACCTCCACTCTCTTGTCTGAGAAAATTGCTCTGAATTTTCACCATCGCTTTGGACTACGTCTATCTCAAGCATATGGAGTATTCGAGGTCGGAGTACCGTTTCTCAATCAAGTTGATAAGTTTGAATATAGCGATCTTGGTCTTATATCTTCCCCATATGAATATAAAGTAATTAGCGATGATGCAGGATCTGGAGAGTTAATGCAGCTTGAAGAATCAGCAGTGATTGGGGAATTAGCACTACGTGGCCCTGGAATGTACAGCGGATATCTAAGTCAGCTAGGAGAGATTGATCACGCAAAAGCGAGCGATAGCTGGTTTTTTACTGGTGACCTAGTTCAAGAACGCGAGAATGGCTCTATAATCTATCGAGGAAGATTAAAGAGCATCATTAATTTTGCAGGAAATAAAATTATTCCAGAAGAGGTAGAAGCGGTGATAAAGCAGCTTCCAGGGATCAGTGATTGCCAAGTTTATGGAAAACTACATCCGGAGTTCGGTGAGATCCCGATAGCCGAAGTAGTAGTTAAGGATCCTTCTTTTCAGCTAGGAGTTCTACGTAAGCACTGCTTAAAGAACATAGAACGGTACATGATTCCAACTGAGTTTATAATCGTTTCTAAGATTGAAAAGACCGAGAGCGGCAAAACCAGAAGAGGACAGATTCGCTAGAAACTCCCTCTTTCGCAGGAACAATCTCCTGCTTTAAATAACAATAGGCTTATAGTACTAATAATGAGGCTTTTTTGAGTTTATCTAGCTATAGTAACAGCTAGATTTTGCCCAAGAACTAAAATGTTTTTAAATATATTAATCGCGACCTTCCCTATTATATTTTATCTAGCGATAAAATTTGATTTATCATGGGTAGCTAATCTAATTGCTGTTATAGTTATCGGCCTTAAGCTCAAGAATTTTAGAGGGCTTAAGTTAACAATCACTCCTCCTGTAGCTGTAGGAGTGATTTTTGCCATTTTATTATATCTCGCAAATTTTATATATCTTGGCGGCATTACGGCCATACCATCTATAGGTAAACTAATTCCTGCCATCATCTCACTCTCTATCTTCATTCTCTTCGTTAGCTCGCTCTCAGATAAGGAATCTATAGTAGAGGGATTTGCTAGAAGAATGGAGGATAATCTACCAAAGGAGGTTAGCGTCTATTGCCGTTATGTAACAATTGTATGGAGTATATATTTCATCATCAATATCGGAATCTCTCTCGATTCAATCCACCGAAGTCCTGAGTGGTGGGCTATCTATAATGGTATTATAAGTTATATTATTATCGGATTAATCTTTTTGGTTGAGTATATAGCCAGAATCATCTTCAAAAAGAACTTGGCAAAGAAGCAACACATGTCACCGCTAACTACACTATTAATATTCTTATCAACAGCTGCTTGTTATCTCTCGAATTCAACAACTCCGTTACTTGCAGAAGTTAAAGAGAGTTCTCAACTCACAGTTCAATCCTTAGGGGAGCATATAAAGAGAGAGAGTTCTGAGGTCGTATCATTCAAACAAGAACGTACTATCTCCGGTCTTAGCCTACCAATAGTTTCTGAGGGACAAGTTGTCTTAGACCCTCCACATGCTGTTTATTGGATTAGCGAGCGTCCATTTAAGGAGATCTTATCAATAGCAGAAGATCAGATCTCTCAGTTTCAAATTGTTCAGAACAATAACCTAAAAAGAACCTCAAAGATCAATGGAAATGAAAGCTTTGAATTCATCTCAGCCGCACTAAAAGGCGATATACAAAAATTATCTAGCTCTTTTACTTCGACAGTATCTGGCACACTACAGAAGTGGAGCTTATTGCTCTCTCCATCTGACAGCCTTATCTCAGAGTTTATTACGGAGGTAAAAATCGAAGGAGAATCAGAACCGCATCAAGTCACAATCTTATTAAAAAATGGTGATCAGAATAAGGTTACATTTTCAAAACCAAGTATGATTATAGATCCCAATATTCGCTCCCTCATAGATCAGATTAAACTCCAAGATGAATAAATTTATAAAAATCACACTACTTATTTCAGCGGTAGTTATTCTGCTCTGTGCAGCCATAAATATTAAAGAGCTCAGTAGTGGAAGGATCGAATTTATACAGAGCAATATTCTAAAATTACTTCCCCCTATTATTGCAGATCCTACAGCCAACAAGGCCTCAGATAGATATGCCGAGTCACTAGCTAAAAATATAGTAGTTCTTGTTAGCTCAAAAGATGAGAGAAATTCTCAACTAGCTTTAGATAATCTATGCCAAACCTTATCTAGCTCTAAGCTATTCAGCTCGATTGATTGTAAGGTTAAACCCGATCACTTATCGCAGATATCTGAGATCTTAATTGAAAATCCTCAACTTTTACTAAAAAGAGAGGCATTCGAACGGTACAAAAACGACTCTAGTCTTTTAGCTCAAGAAACACTGCGAAAACTATACTCCCCTCAAACTGCTACATTTCTCGGCTCTCTTGAGAAAGACCCACTTCTATTACTCCCTGATCAACTAGCGCTTCTGAGAGAATTACAACCAACCTTTACAGTTCGTAATGGATATCTCGCGGTTCAAGATAAGCAGTCCGTGCATTTTGTGGCTAGGTTAACTCTAAAGGAATCAGCCTTTGATAGGACATATCAACAAACAGTTATCGAACAGATAGATACCGGTATAAATAGTATTAAGGCGAAATATTCTGAGATAGCATTCCTCAGATCTGGAATAGTATTCTTTGCTGCCGATTCAGCTAATCGCGCAGAGAGCGATATTAAACAGCTATCCACACTATCAGTAGTTCTAGTAAGTCTAATATTTCTTGTCTCTCTTCGATCCGTAGCGGCCATAGCTATTCTTATACTCACTACAGCGGCAAGTACTATATTTGCAATTCTGGGAGTGATACTCCTAACTCCACCTCTAAATCTTCTGACTCTAGGCTTTGGCGTTTCAGTGATAGGAATATCATCTGACTATGCATTACATCTTATTCTAGCAGCAAGGATGCGAGGTCTCTCGGAAGATCCGAAAGACT
>CAZTER010000228.1:0-4114 GCA_964612045.1 uncultured Bdellovibrionales bacterium | reverse complement strand
AATACACCACTTGGATCGATCGAGTAGTTATTGACCCTTTGACAAACACGATCCCCAACACGAAAAACTGTATCACCAATTGTGATCTCTTGTTCGGCATCGATTGCACCTGGAGGATTTAATGCCAATTGAAGCTTCTTATTAAGAGCGATTGTTCCAAGAGGTCCGCGATTGGTCGGAGTTAAAACTAATACCTCTTCTCGACTAAATCCAAACTTCCTTGAAATCTGCTCTGCTACCAATTTTTCGATTAGAGTCGCAGCTTCGTCAGGATTTGGGCGATGAATAAAATAGGCATCAGTTTTTGTTACACCATCTGGTTGTGGGATATCCGGAACTACACCAGAGTTTATCATGTGAGCATATGAGGTGATGTCAGATCCTTGAGATCTTCTAAATAGTCTTGATAGGGCTATAGTTTTTATTTCATGTAGGGATAAGAGATCTCCGAAGAGCCGACCTGGACCAACAGAGGGTAACTGATCTTTATCTCCAACCATAATAACAACGGCATGTTTAGGGATCGCTGCAAATAGATCGCGTGCCAATTGAATATCGATCATGGAAGATTCATCAACAATCAGCGCATCTATCGGCAATGGATCAGAGGCATTAAATATAAACTTCCCTTTGATCGGATCATATTTTAATAAGCGATGAATAGTACTTGCTGGATAGTTACAGACTGTAGCCATCCTTTGAGAGGCTCTTCCCGTGGGAGCAGCTAATGAAAGTTTTAATCCGGCATCTTGAAATAATCTTACAAGAGCTCGAATAATCGTTGTTTTTCCACATCCAGGACCACCTGTTATCAACATCAAGGGATATTTAGCTGCTGTAAGTACGGCATGTTCTTGTTCAGCAGAAAATTCTAACCCTAGATCTTGTGCAGCAGAAGCAAGTGAAGCTTTCACCTGATCTTCATTCATATGTGGAATTTCTAGTGGTTCAAGACGTGAGGCTATAAAATGAGCTACAAAATCCTCTGCACGATCTAAGTTTCGTAATATAATCCTATCTTCATGCTGAACTATATAGTTTTCCTCGATTAGAGCTGTTAGTTGAGTATCTAAATCTTGGCTCTCATCTATTCCAAGGAGCGCGCGAGTTTGGTCAAATAAAAGTTTTTTAGGTAGATAACAATGTCCTTCGTCGCAAGCCTTTTCTAGAGAATGATAGAGGCCTGCTTTTAATCTTTCCGGTGAATCCAACCTTAATCCCACCTGCATTGCAATTGAATCTGCGGTTGTAAATCCTATTCCACGAATAGAGCGTGATAATAGATAAGGATCTTTCTGTACTACTTCAGCTGCACGGTTTCCAAACTTTTCAAAGATCTTATCTGCTAAATTAAGGGAGATATTATGTTCAAGGATGAATTGCCGTGCTTCTCGTGTTTCTGCATCTTTCTTAAGTGACTCATGTAAGATCTGAGCTTTCTTAGATCCGACCCCAGCGATCTTAGCGACCTTATCCGGATCTTCAAGTATGATAGATATAGTATCAACCCCAAGTTCATCTACTATTCGATCTGCTGTCTTCTCCCCGATGCCTTTTACAACACCACTAGAGAGGTAGCGTTTTAATCCATCAGGAGTTGAGGGGGTTGTTCCAGTGACAGATTGAGCTGCAAACTGCCTACCGAATTTAGGGTGATCTAGGAACTTGCCCCGTACAATTACATGCGTTCCAACCACAGGGGAGACGCATGTCCCAACTACAGTTACCGGTTGTTCGGCATCGTTAGGGGTCATCTTGAAAACTACATAACCGTTCTCGGCATTACGGAAGGTTACGCGGTCTATTACGCCACGTATAATCTGGTCATTTGTTGCTGGAGCAGAAGCCATACCGACCCTTTATACCCTTTTATCTACCTTTGTGGTAGGAAGCGGTATACTGTTTGAGCTCCAATTAGTTATAGTTTTTAGGTTTAGTTTGGCCTCATCTAGGGGCTAGTAAGGGTAGTTATGATTGATCTTGTAGAATTGAGAGAAAATCCAGAGCGTTTCCGAGTTGCGTGTAAGCGTAAAGGGATAAAGTTTGATGTTGATAGCTTCTTGGAGCTTGATTCTAGATATCGTGAGCTAAAAGTAGCCTTAGAGAACATGCGCGCTGAGCAAAATAGCTTTAATAAGGTTCTGCCAACACTTTCTGGTGATGCAAAGCAGGCCAAACTTAAAGAGATGAAGGAGTTTTCTCAAAAGCTTAAAGATGAAGAGGGTGGATTTAAGCAGTTAGAAGAGGATTGGAAGAAAGCCCAACTTCTAATTCCAGGAGTCCCTCTTGATATAGTTCCTGATGGCGCCACTGATGCTGATAACGTTCCAGTTAGAAACTGGGGAGAGATTCCGCAGTTCTCCTTCCCAATAAAAGACCATGTCGAGTTAGGTCTTGAGTTAGGACTCGTTGATTTTGAAAGAGGTGTAAAGATTGCTGGAAGTCGGAGCTACTTCCTAAAAGGTGATGGCGCTAGGTTGCAACATGCCTTGTTGTCTTTCGCCTTGGATTTCATGCATCGCAAGGGATACCTAGTAATGGATCCGCCGCATGTTGTTAATTACGGTGCGATGATGGGAACTGGTTACTTTCCAGGAGGAGAGGAGCAGGCTTATCACTTAGATGATCGCGATCCTGAGTATTATCTGATCGGAACTTCAGAAGTTTCAGTCGCTTCATATCATAAAGATGAGCTGTTAAGTGAGCAGGAGCTTCCAAAGCGTTATGCAGGATATTCACCTTGCTATCGTCGTGAAGCTGGTAGCTATGGAAAAGATACGAAGGGGCTCTATAGAATTCATCAATTCTATAAAGTTGAGCAGGTTGTAATCTGTAAGGCTGATAACGACGAGAGCTCAAAATTGCATAAAGAGTTGTTAACCAATTCTGAGGAGATTTTACAGGCGCTTAATTTACCGTATCGAGTTGTTGATGTCTGTACAGGAGATATGGGGCAGGGGCAGGTTTACAAGAATGATATTGAGGTTTGGATGCCATCTCGAAACGGATATGGCGAAACTCATAGTTGTTCTACCTTTCATGAATTTCAGGCACGACGATTGGCCCTACGTTACAAGGATGCTAACGGAAAGAATCAGTACTGTCATACATTGAACAATACCTTGGTTGCTTCTCCTCGTATCTTAATTCCAATCTTAGAGCTGAATCAGATGCCAGATGGTTCAGTAAATATACCGGCAGCTTTGAGACCGTATATGGGTGGTCAAGAAGTTATTAAGAAGAGATGACAGAGGTTAACAGAAGCAAAGCAAGCATTACGAGAGCTGGGATCTCCTGGCCATTTATCGCGTTAGCTATCTGGTTGATATTTACCGTATCCTTAGCTGGATGGTGGCTCTTCTTTGCTCTATCTCAGGTAGATCGAATCTATCGACTGGGTGGTGATACTACTGGTGAGTTGCTTCGCCATCAAAAGATGATCGTTTGGGAGGGCGGAACTCTAGTTGTCTCATTACTGATTGGAGGCGCATGCCTAGCTTACTATATGCTCAGAGAGATCCGTCAGAGCAGACTTATAAATGATTTTCTCTTAGCTTTTACACATGAGATGAAAACCTCTGTTGCTAGTGTTCAGCTTCAAGCGGAGATCTTAGCAGAAGAGTTACAAGAGGTTCCGGATCAACCGCAATTTAAGAGACTTCTTGGAGATCTCGCTACATTAGGTCTTCATTTGGAGAATGCGCTTACATTAGCATCGATAGGACGAGCAAATTATCACCGTCAGCCAACATCTTTACGGGAAGTAATTGCAGCACTTTCTCTTAGATATCCTGAGATCGAAATTAGCTTGGGAGGAGAAGCTGTCCTCTATGTTGATCGCAGAGCATTTGAGATTATCCTGGCAAATATAATTCAGAATGCCAAAATTCATGGAAATGCTACTGCTTTGCGGATCGATATCAAACCTCTTGTTTTAGGGCGAATTATTCTGAAGGTCTCTGATAATGGTTCTGGATTTAAGGGAGACCACTCCTTATTGGCGCAGCGTTTCGTTAGACATTATAGAGGAAGTGGAAGCGGTGTAGGATTATATCTCTGCAAAGCGTTAGCAAAATCTCTTAGAGGATCAATAACTTTCCCGAGATCAAAAGAG
>CAZTER010000227.1:0-4123 GCA_964612045.1 uncultured Bdellovibrionales bacterium | reverse complement strand
CGTCTGTATTGGAACATAAATGCAGATCATATAGTGTTAGGGGTTTTTACAGAGCTCGTTCCCTTTATTGTTCCAGTGGTATTTTTTGCCCTGGGCACCTTTGTTGCTTTTATGCAGGCTTTCGTTTTCAGTCTGCTCACAATGGTGTATATCCAACTCGCCTCGCACCACGAGGAAGGTGAGGATCATTAAGGTTCTGAGCGGGTATTGTCAGTTTAACCATTAAGGTAATTGAGGAGATAAAATGAGAAGAGTAGTAGCGGCGCTAGTATTAGCTGTTGTTTGTTTACCAAGCCTAGCCTTGGCTGAAGGTGCAGCTGCCGGAGATAGTGGTTTGATATCACTCGGCGCAAGTATCGCAATCGGATTAGCAGCCCTTGGTGGTGGTATCGCTCAGGGAAAACTTGTAGCTGCTGGTCTTGATTCAATCGGAAGAAATCCTGCATCTGCTGGAAAGCTTTTCGTTCCGATGATTCTTGGACTTGTTTTCGTTGAAGCGATCGTCATCTTGTCGTTCGTTATCGCGTTCAGCTTGCAGGGCAAGATCTAAATAACTTAGTTAAGCTAAGTTTTAGATATAGAAAGGGGGGCTTTTATAGCCCCCCTTTCTCATTTCTCCCCTTTTTTACAAAGGAATTTGCTAGTTACTGAAATATATTATGGATAAGGTCTTTTAAGAGCCTAGTGAGTAGCATCGTAAAAAAGGGGAGAATTAATGCCCCTGTCCTTCTAGCCAACGCTCTGCTTCGATTGCAGCCATACATCCTGTTCCAGCAGCTGTAATTGCCTGTCTAAAAACATGATCCTTAACATCACCACAAGCGAACACGCCCTCAACATTAGTTACTGTAGAATTTGGAGCTGTAATTAGATAACCGTTCTCATCCATTTCAAGAGCACCCTGGAACAAGGAAGAATTAGGTGTATGTCCGATTGCAACAAATAAGGCATCGCAAGGTAACTGTTCTATTGAGGAGGTGTCTTTGTTCAAAAGAGACAAGGACGTAACTCCATTCTTTTTATCTCCTACTACCTCTTGGATCTCTCTATTCCATAGGATCTCTACTTTAGGATTGTTCATGACCCTTTCCTGCATGATCTTGGAAGCTCTTAACTGATCGCGTCTATGGATTAGGTAAACCTTTGATCCGAAACGGGTTAAGAAGTTAGCTTCTTCACAAGCTGAATCACCGCCTCCAGCTACACAGATAATCTTGTTACGGAAAAATGCACCGTCGCAGGTAGCACAAGTTGAGACTCCATAACCCATTAAGTTCTTTTCACTTTCTAAACCAAGCAATTTCGCAGTTGCTCCTGTTGCTATAATTAAGACATCACAGGTGTAAGTAGTAGAAGAGCTCTTTAAAACGAAAGGTCGCTTTGATAGGTCTGCTGAACTGATAAACTCTTGTTTAAGCTCAGTGCCAAACCTTGCTGCTTGTTTCTCCATAGTCAGCATAAGATCTGGACCCATTACTCCCTCAGCAAATCCAGGGAAATTCTCTACATCTGTAGTGGTAGTTAGCTGTCCGCCTGGAAGAGGACCATGAATTAGGGTCGGGCTTAAATTTGCTCTAGCAGTATAGATTGCAGCTGTTAAGCCAGCTGGACCAGAACCAAGAATAATAACTTTTCTATGAATTGTTTCTGTCATGAAACCCTCTTTGGAGGTTAGACTAAAATATATGGCTAATCCGACTAAGCATACGATACGTAAGGTTCTGATAGCAAACCGTGGAGAGATCGCAACTAGAATAAAACGGACGGTATCTCGACTAGGCTTAGAGTGCGTCCTTTTAGTATCTAGTGAAGAATCTGAAAGCTCCTTTGCAAGAGATTTTGCGGAGCGTGCGGTAATAAATACAGCTCATCCAAAGGATGTCTATCTAAATATAAAGCAGATTATTGAAACAGCTAAAAATTACGGGTGCGATAGCATTCATCCAGGATATGGATTCTTATCTGAATCTGCTGAATTCTCAAGATTAGTTAGGGAAGCAGGATTACTTTTCATCGGACCATTAGCTGAGTCGATGGAGAAATTGGGGAGTAAGACAGCAGCTCGGGAATTGGCTAAAAAAGTTAAGGTTCCTATTGTTCCAGGATGCCAGGGAGATTTAGGCGACGGTGAGATAGTTGAGTTTGCCAGCAAGCAACGATTTCCCCTTCTTATAAAAGCAGCCGCCGGAGGTGGTGGTCGAGGAATGAGAGTAGTTCGTTCCCTTAGCGAGCTTAAAGATCAACTCTCTAGAGCTAGACAGGAAGCGTATAAATTCTTTGGCTCTGATAATGTTTTTATAGAGCGATACATAGAGAATCCTAGACATGTAGAGGTTCAAATTGTTGGTGATTGTTTCGGTAATGTAATTCATCTTGGAACACGAGACTGTTCTACGCAGAGAAGACATCAAAAATTAATAGAGGAAGCTCCTGCTCCAGGATTAACTTCAAAAGTTAGAAGGGCAATTGAAGATGCTGCTGTTAAGATGGCAAAAGCTGTTAAATATTCTACCGTTGGAACTGCCGAGTTTTTGGTAGAGGGAGATAAGTTCTATTTTCTTGAGATGAATACCCGACTCCAGGTTGAGCATCCAGTGACTGAGATGATTACGGGACTAGACCTAATAGAGTTGCAGATTTCTACTGCAAGTGGAGAAAAATTAAACTTAAAGCAGAACAAAATTAAGTTCATCGGGCACGCACTGGAGTTTCGCATTAACTCCGAGGACTTTAAGGCAGGTTTTATTCCTGATGTTGGCATTATTGAAGAGTTAATCCTTCCTGAAGATAGTTTAAATTTACGAATTGATTTTGGGTTCAAGGCTGGAGATAAGATCTCTCCAAATTTCGACTCGTTAATTGGAAAGATGATAATTCATGCGGAAGATCGTATTACAGCGATTAAATTAGCTGGTCGTTATCTGAGAAAGCTAAGGATAGAAGGAGTAAAAACATCACTCCCTTTTTATCGATGGTTTTTGATCGGTTCTCCATTTGTAAATGGACCAGTATCAATTAAGTATGTAGAGAATACGCTAACTCCAGAACTAGCGATTTCGATACTTACTGGAGATCAGATAGATAGTAAGCATTTAGCTGTTGGAGAAAATTACGATACCGTAAGAAGGTATAGAGTAATGAGCGGTTCAGGGACAAAAGAGGTTGAGGTATTACATCGTAGCGATGGTTTTTTTGAATTTAGACCACTTACATTATCTGGCAGATACCTTCCAAAAAGGTCTTGGTTTGTCTCAAATGGATTAGATTATGGACTCTCTCTACTCACTAATACAGAGAATAGCTGAGAGCTAGCTTTAAGCGATATTTCTAGATCTAAATACGATCACTATAAATAATAAACCGCCGGTTAGTGAGGTTATTACCCCTAGTGGTAACTCTCCAGGTGTTGGCAACACTCTAGTTAAAGTATCAGCTAATAAAAGATAAACTATGCCGATGCTGATGGTTGTTGGTATCAGTTTTGAATGCACTCCACCACAGAGACTCCTAGCTACATGAGGAGCAACAATTCCAACAAATCCAATCGGCCCACATAGAGAAACGACGATGCTTACGAGAGCTCCAGAGCAGAACATCACGATCATTGTGTATCGGCGAACATTGACCCCACGAGTTAATGCAAAGTCCTGACCACAGGAGAGAAGATCTAGCTCCTTATTAATCGAACAGATAATTATAATAATAAGAGCAGAGAGAGACAGCGCAATTAGTGGAGTTGATATTCCGATAACGTTAACACTACCTAGCATCCAGATCGCGATTCTCGCGAGTTCGGAGGGATCAGCTAAATATTGAAGTATTAAAATAGTAGAGCTTCCAATGAAACTTAAGGCTAAGCCGAAAAGAATGAGGGCAGAATTAGTAAATTTTCTTGCAACAAACAGTAGTAAAAATATTGCGAAAAGTGCTCCTAAAACAGAGCCGAGTTGAAATGAATAGCGAGTAGGAGCTGCGCTAATTAATCCAAATACTAACATTCCTCCAGCAGCAGAAAAGGTAGCTACTCCAACAGTAGATGGGCAAGCCAATGGATTTCTAAAAAATGATTGTAGTAGTAATCCACTCGCAGAAAGAGAGGCTCCGATTACTATACATGCAATAA
>CAZTER010000226.1:0-4143 GCA_964612045.1 uncultured Bdellovibrionales bacterium | reverse complement strand
GCCATGCTTTTCAGAGAGATTTTGCACCATGCTTTCATTGCGATCCGGGGAGTTTCCAGAAAATATCGCCGATATTCGTTCTGCAGATGGTGGTCTGCGCAAACACTCGCGCATTAATAGATCCATCGGCTCAATCTTTGGTTCAGTTAGTAATCTGATTATCAGATCTTTTTCCCGCCCTGAGATCTGATTAAGCCCCTGAATCATATCTCTGATGTCATGCCCAAGAATCTCCTTAAATCTCTCTGATAACATCAATTTTTCACTACCATTCATCGAAAGCGCTATGCCGGTGGCAAGACCAAGAAGATCTATTTTGCCAGCGATGGCAGAATTAATAAGAGAAACCACACCAGAGACTTTATCAACTCCGACTAGAATACCAAGAGCTTCGCGGATATTTGAGATAGCAAAGATCGAGCGATCTGCTCCGATAGAACTGCCGAATATCTCACGATATTGTTGTGAGAGTTCTGGCCCACGTTCTTTAATAAGGGTCATTAATTCATGAAGAGATCCCTCTGGATTTCTGCTAAATCGTTGTAGAACTTCACGTAATTGAACTGCGCCATTAACGGCATTTACCTCTCCTGCAAGAGCAAGTTTTAGAATATTTTCTTTGCTAGTTGAGAGTTCTCGAGAGGTAAATTGCGAAATCGTCTCGCCGTATAGCTCTTTAAATCTGTTTCCAACAAGATCTGAGTTCAAAGTAGATCTTTCTACTTTTGGATCGCTGAAAGCTCTACAGATCTCACCTTCATTTAACTTAGCCGATAATCTGATAGCTTGAGCTTCTGCTGAGACTTTATCTCCAGACAGTGCGCTTTCAACAAATTTAGATATATTTTGTCCATTCGGAAGATTCTTAACATCATCTGAAAGAGACCTTCCTGATTGTCTCTGATATGAATCAGCTATTGCAGTTATCTGTCCCTGCTCTCTTCCTGAAAGATTAGAGATGAGGAGAGAGATCCTTTCAGATTGAGGTTGTTGTTGGTTCTGAAGAGCTTCATTTAGCTTAGAAGCGCTAGCATCAGATGTTGTTACGGATGCTGGCGTTGTACGGATCGCTGCAAAATCAGGAGCGCTATGGCTGTGATGTTGTTGATTTGTACTTGGTGCAAGGGGTTGTTGTGATGAATGACAATTATTCAAATGTGAAGGCGGATTGAGTGGCGCTGTACTTGTCTCTGGAATTGTTGCTAGCGCCGCTCTAAATTGAGCTTTATTACCATTTACTTCGGCAGAGCATAAGTTTTGTGGAGCTGTGACTGTCGGAGTCATCACTTTTGGCGCGGCAGTTGTAGCTATTTCACTACTCTTTATCTCAATTGCCGTCATCTTCAGATTCCAAAAAACCGAGGGAAAACAGACTGATATACTATAAGGCTCTTATCTTAAGTTATGACTGTTAGCTGCTGATATGTAGCACCACGGGCAATTTTGACTAACTGCGTTCTAATAAATAGAATCCTGAGTGATTGCAGTATTTTATGGATCTAAAATAATGAGAGAACGAGAGCATAATAACAGCCAAAGGGTAGAGCAGGCTGGTCAATTAAAAGAGCTATCAGTTCCATTGAACCGCAATCGCTGTCAACTTAACCGGATTGAATTACGTTTTCCTGACAAAGATTATCAAGATACTGCTGCTCAAGTAGAGGATTTGAGAAAAGCGCTAGCTGCATTCGGTTTTAACTTCAAAGATGAGTCTGCTGCGCGTGAAGTAAGTGCTGCTTTCATAACAGCACTTATTGCAGAGACTAGATTAAATGAAGATGAACTCTTCAAGATTCAAGAAGCTCTATCGGCAGCTAAGGATCTTCATGCTGGACGTGAGGATGGTCAGTTAAATCTCCTGGGGATATCAATTAAGTGTGAAGGGGGTGTGGATATCGACCCACTTCCCGATGGTCAGTGTGAGGAGCCTGCGGGATGGCAACGAATACGATTAGCTCATGTAGAGATCTTGTCACAAGAAGACATGGAAGAATCTTGGAGGACTGATCCTGATTTTTGGAAGAGGGATAACGAAGAGCAGGATGATTTAGATTCTTTATTGGAAGAACCTGAGATCGAAGAGCTTGAAGAGGTTACTTTATTACTTGAATACGACCCAGATCCTGAAGATCCAGCAATCTATTGTTCTTTTATAGTCGAAGACGAGTTTCTTGTAGCTGAGCATGACAAAGAATCATGGAAAAGTGCAGATTCGTTTGTTGAGAAGCAGGACTTTCCTGTCTTACCAGAGTTCGTTGATGATAGTTGGACTGTTGAGCAGATAGATAACATTCCAGGCTATAGGATCTCTAAGGGGAGATGCGTCTATGAAGTATCAGTAGTTGATTTCACTGCTAAGCTTCCAGAGAGTGAGGAGATTGTTCCTGCTGAAGCACAGGTCGATCAGGATCTTCCTCCTGAGCATTTTAGTATGTGTAATCCCCCTGAATATGCACTTAGAAAATTATTTAGAGATCTAGGTTTGTCCGAAGTAGAGGAGATTATGCGCGCGATCTCTCCATTGGCAGAGACAGAGGATAATCCTCACGCGAGTCTTGGTAGTGCAGTAAAGAGATATGGCGGAGGTGTCATTGCTGTAGAGGAACGGCATGTCGTACTTGGGGAGTCTGTTGATTCAACTAAATTAATTAAACTATCACTCGACAGCTCTCCTATTGGAGTTGTTGAGATCGAGATCTCGATGGGAATGATGTTTAATCTAACTATTTATCCACCAACTCGTTCTCAGATAGAGAGAGCAGCAAATCCTGAGAAGGCTAAAGCTCAGTATGAAAGAGCTGCAGCGATTAGATGGCAAGATATTCGATCTTTTGCAAAAGAATTTCCGCCGTTAGGGAAGGATGATGAGTTTGATCTTTAGGATCCAACGAATTAGTTTACTTTGCAGGATCTAATATCTTTTCAAATGCAAACTCTCCATTCTTAATGGAATTTCCACTCATTGTTTTTAATGTAGTGTCACCATTCTCGTCGAAGGACCAAATACCTAAAGCTCCGTTATAGTTTTTTATGCTCTTGGTAGCTTCTCTAATAGCATCTCTATCTTTCTTGTTGGCTATTTTTATCCCTTCAAGAATCACCTTGGTTGCTTCATATGCATATACTGCATAGCCTTCAGGTTCTTGGTTATACGTTGCTTTGTAGGAGTCATAAAAATCCTTTCCCTTGCCGGTTAGCATTTTAGGGGCAACGCCACCAAAGGTAACAAAGGTATTACCTTCAACATTTTCCTTCCCAGCTGCTGATATAAATGCAGTTTCAAAGCATCCATCGGGAACCATAAGTTTTCCGGTAAATCCACCAGCTCTTAGATCTTTGGCGAGCTGTCCAGCATTTGTCTGTGTAGTTCCACCAAAAAATATTAGATCAGGTTTCTTCTGTTTAATCTTGGTAACAAGGGATTTGTAGTTCGATGATTTAGGATCTATGCCTTCCACTCCAAGAATTTCAATTCCCATCTTGGCAGCAGATTTTTTAAACATCTCTGCAACACCTTTTCCGTATAGTTCTCGGTCGTGGATTAAAAATACACTCTTTGCCCCGAGATCTTTTGTCCAAGAGGCTGCAACCAATCCTTGGATGTCATCTGACGGAACGGTTCTTAGAAATGAAACTTTACCGGATGGTCTGTAAACCTTAGGTTCGTTTGGTTCTCCAACTCCTGGTTTAGTTAATCCTGGCCAAGTAGCACCAGGACTAATCTGTAGTAGTCCAGCCTGATTTAACTTAGGCATAGAGATTTTTGAGGCTCCGGAGTTATATGGTCCAACATACGCAACAACGTCCTGATCGCGAACAGCTCGATCTGCATTTGCCGCTTCTACAGCAGGATCCCATTGTCCTCTCTCTGGAGATGCATCATCCCAATCCTCATAAGATATAGTGAAGTCACCAACTTTATAGTTGGCTTCCTTTAAAGCCAATCTGATACCGTTAACCATTGATGTTGTTTGAGCATTCACGCTACCAGTTCGTGGAAGACTTGAGACGATTTTGATTGTCTTTGTATCTTCAGCATAGGAAGAGGGGACTACTGCACTAGAAAGCATTACCGGTGCTACGATAAATAGCGAGGATAAGTTAAGTAAGATTGATCGCGTGCTATGCCGTCGATTAAAGAAC
>CAZTER010000225.1:0-4145 GCA_964612045.1 uncultured Bdellovibrionales bacterium | reverse complement strand
CATACAGAGCACTCAGAATCTTATGCTACTATTAGAAAGGTTTCTGCTGAATTAAATAAGCCGGTTGCTGTTTTGCAAGATCTCTCCGGACCAAAAATTAGAATTACTCCGATTGAAGCAAATTACGCTGAAGTTAAGGATGGAGATAAGATCATGCTTCATCCATCTAAGGGAGAGTTCTCTTCAAGCGAGCATATTTATGTAGAAGGAGTTGATCCTACTGCTTGTGTCACTGCTGGTGATCAGATCCTTTTAGCAGATGGAATCATCTCTCTTAAGGCTGAGTCAGTAAGTTCTTCCGGTGTGGTTTGCTTGATTGTTAAGGGTGGAAGGTTACGTTCTAGAGTCGGGATTGCCTTCCCTGATAGCAATATTGAGTTAGCGGCGACAACAGAGAAGGATTTTATAGATCTTGAATGGGGTATCGAGAATAAGGTTGATTATGTAGCGATATCCTTTGTGCAGAGTGAGAAGGATATCCACGGCTTGCGTGAAGCTATGAGCAAGAAAGGCACGAGAATTAGCATCATCTCTAAGATCGAACGAAAAGGTGCATTGAATAATATTAAGGGAATTGTTGAGCATTCAGATGGCTTAATGGTTGCTCGAGGAGATTTAGGACTTGAGCTACCGTTAGAAACTCTGCCAAGAATTCAAAGAGCGTTGATTGAAGAGGGAAATAATCGGGGAATCCCAGTTATTGTTGCTACTCAGATGATGCATTCGATGATTACTGCTGTTCGGCCAACAAGAGCTGAGGTCTCCGATATTGCTGGCGCTGTAATGAGTGGCGCAGATGCTGTTATGTTATCCGAAGAGACGAGTATCGGAGAGCATCCCGTTGAGTGTGTAAGAATATTAGATCGAATTGTTCGAGAGGCTGAAAGAACCTTTGATTTTGATGAGTATAAGCTACGCTTGAGAGGGTCTGATAAAGCTATGGTTCCAGATGCAGTCGCTTATGCTGCCTGTGCTGCTGGCGTTAAGGTTAAGGCCGCAGCAATTATTGCTTGTACTGAGACCGGAACTTCAGCTCGTTTGGTAGCTAAGTATCGCCCACAACAACCACTTTTTGGTGTGTCGCGTCACTTTTCGACCCTTTGTCGTATGCAGTTATTTTGGGGTGTCACACCTATCGTTGTTGGTTCGACGGCTTCTCATGCAGATGAGATTGAGAGCGCAATTGATGGAGTTAAATCAATTGAGGGGCTGCCTGATGATGCAAGATGTATCATAATCGGCGGAGCGGCTGTGGCGAATCCTGGTTCGACAAGTATTATGGAGATCCGTCAGATTAAGGCTAGCTAAAGTAAGGTCCTTTATGGAAGGTAAAAATATGGGATTTGAAAGCTATGTTTCCGAGAGTGAAGCAGCTAGTTTTGCTGGAGTCAGCATCGCTACTCTTAAGCGCTTTACGGAAGCAGGCTATTTTAAGGTCGAAACCGAACAAGATGGCCTAATCTTGTATCCCCGTTCTGAGCTAGCAAAGGTTTTTGGTATAAAGAACCCAACTGAGCGGCTACGAGACTTTCCGGCATGGCAACCCCCTTCTCAAGCAATATCTCCTGAGTCTAATGGAGTGCTAGTTGCTCAGTCAGCACAAACTCAATTATCTACGCTCTCTCAGGTGCCGGCATCTTCCGCCTCTGATATCGATGAAGCATCAGTTGTTACCTCCAGCTGCCCTACCGAGTCTAATCTAGGTAATGTCTCAGAGCAGAAGATAGAACCTCAATCGTTAGGAGCAAACGCACAGTTGAGAGAGCAAGTGGTGGTGACTCGCTCTGCTTCTCCAGTCACTGAGCGTGTCGTCTCTCATAGCGAGTCCTCGGATTCAATCCAGAGTAATGAGCGGGAATTATCTGCATTAATTGAAAGACAGAAAATAGTCCTCGATATGCATGAAAGACTCCTTTCTATGAAAGAAGAAAGGATTAAGAGCTTAGAGGATGAAAGAGAGTGGCTTAGAGCTAGAATTGAAAAGTTAGAAGAAAAGGCTAATAGAGATCAATTATTACTTCTGTCAGAGACTCAGACAATTAAGGCGTTGATTACGATTCAAGAGCAAAGAAGATCTCCAGTAAGAGGAATATTGGAGTGGTTCGGATTTATAGCTCCAGCCCCAGTTATGCAGTTACAGGGATCTCAAGCTAGCTCTATTGATGTGACAAATAGTAGCAACTCTTCAAATCTTAATAAGTAATTAAGCTCACACAAGCTTATATTTTACAAACTAAAGATATTTTGAGCTGATTAGTTCTTTACTAACATTGATAATTACATTGCTGACAACGTGCGAGCGCTGAGTTAGCAGCAGAAAGCCTAGCTTGTTCTCTATTTAACTTATTCGCGGCAAGTTGTTGTTTGATAATGTAGGATCTCTCAAGGCTGGTTACCTTGCTATTATAAGATCTAACAATTCCATCGTAGCGAATGTCTGCGCGATTATAAGCATTGTCACGGCAGATCTCATATCTAATACGAGCCTTGATGTGACATGAGATACAGAAAAAATTATTATAAGTTGAATTTACTAATCTACGCTCACAGCTAAAGAGAGCGTTCTCTCTATTCACAACTAATTGTGATACCCTAGTTTGAAAATTTGCGTATGTCTTAGCTACAGATTCGTTGTACTTTGAGCTCTGTCTGTATGAAAGCTCGTTTAGGCGGTCAATCGAACGTTGGATCTTTGGTATAGATCTCTCGACGGAGCGACAACTATAGCTATATTGAGCTTCGCTATTACCTACTCCGAGAAGCACAGTAATAAATAACCCAACAACAAGAGATACTGTATAACGCATATCAGCTCCTATATCGCTTCGCATACTAATAAACTGGCTATATGTTAGACCAAAGCTTTTTTGTATTCAAAGTTTCGAATTTTCCGGGGTATGATTCCGTCATAATAGGTGCATTAATGAGCTACCTATTTTCGCGGGCTTGCGTTAGCAATTTGCTCGCGATACTTTCTAAGTAGCTGAATTTAATATAGAGGTTCCAATGTTTAGTAGTCGGTTTAATGCTTTCTTGCTAGCTTCTCTCCTTTTATCTTCTCCGCTTACCTTTTCCCCCTTACCTGCTCAGGCTCAATCTGTAGATTATGCCAGACAACTTTCTGAGGCATTTGAGAAGGCTGCAGGGTCTATTACTCCTAGTATTGTTAATGTAAGTGCGGTTAAAAAACCGAAATCTGGGAAAGGTTTATCAAAGCGGAACGATCCATTTTTTGATCAATTTAAGGAGTTCTTCGGGGATGATTTTATGGAGCGATTCGGTGCTCCTGAAGGTGGCGAAGGATCTCAAGGTCAACAAGGGCTTGGAACAGGAGTTATCGTAGATCCAAAGGGATTTATTCTCACTAATAATCACGTTGTCGGTGATGCAGATGAGATCGAGGTGCGTTTAAATGATGGAAGAAAGTTAAAAGCTGAAGTCGTTGGCCGTGATGAACGCAGTGATCTCGCAGTAATTAAAGTTAAGGCATCTGGTTTGGTAGCTGCAAAGTTAGGCGATTCTGAGTCCTTAAAGATCGGAGAATGGGTAGTCGCTGCTGGCAATCCATTTGGACTAGAAAATACAATTACAGCTGGAATCGTTAGCGCCAAGGGACGTTCAATCATGGGCGGTGGACAATATGAAGACTTTATTCAGACTGACGCTGCTATTAATCCTGGAAATAGCGGAGGTCCTCTAGTTAACCTCTCCGGTGAAGTAGTAGGTATAAATACCGCGATCTTTTCAAGAAGTGGTGGTTATATGGGAATTGGATTTGCAATCCCGATAAGCATGGCTAAGTCGGTAATGAGTAGTTTAATCGAAAATGGAAAGGTAGTTCGTGGTTGGTTAGGAGTTGGGATCCAGAATTTAACAGATGATCTGGCGCGTTCCTTTAAGCATTCAGGAACTGAGGGTGCTTTGATCGGGCATGTTGACTCTAAAGGACCTGCTGCTAAGGGTGGCTTAAAGCAAGGCGATATCGTTGTTGCAATAGATGGTGATCGAGTTAAAGAGATTAATCAACTTAGAAACCGAGTAGCAGCATTAAAGCCAGGTTCGACTGTTAAACTTGATGTAGTTCGTGCAGGAACACCAATGAATATATCGATTAAAGTTGGTGAATTGCCAACTTCCGATCAACC
>CAZTER010000224.1:0-4145 GCA_964612045.1 uncultured Bdellovibrionales bacterium | reverse complement strand
AATTAGATGCTTAACCCTGAGAGAAAAGAGACCTCTGACTCTGCTTTGATGCAGATAAAAGGGATTCGCAGCCTTGCAAGCGACAATAACTCTGGAGCTCATTCCGAAGTTCTAAAAGCACTCATTACTGCAAATGATAATCATGCTGTTGGATATGGCGACGATCCATGGACTCGTCTGGCGATTGACCGTATTAAAACCCTTTTCGGTGGCGATCCTAAGGTTTTGTTCACTCTAAATGGAACAGGTGCAAATGTACTAGCAATTGCTAGCTGCATATCAAGATTTGAAGCAGTTATCTGCTCTCAAAATTCGCATATTCATTGTGATGAATGTGGTGCTCCAGAGGCATTTACCGGTTCAAAATTAATTACATTTGAGTCTCCTGATGGAAAATTAACTGTTGAACACTTAAAGCGAGCAGTCGCGTGGCAAGGTGATCGACATCATTCTCAACCTAGATTGGTTTCTATTACACAATCAAATGAGTTGGGGATCTGCTACTCAATTGCAGAAATGAAGAGTTTAATTGACTTCGCTCACTCGCATTCATTATTAGTCCATGTTGATGGTGCAAGAATTAGTAACGCAGCCGCCTCGCTTGGGGTTTCACTTAGAGAGTTAACTACAGATCTTGGAATTGATATTCTTTCCTTTGGTGGAACAAAAAATGGTCTCGCCTTTGGAGAATGCGTAGTCGTATTTAATCCAGAGCTTTACGCAAACTTAGATTTCCATCAAAAACAAACCGGTCAGTTAGCATCTAAGATGCGCTTTATCTCTGCGCAATTTGTCGCATATCTCAATAATGATCTTTATCTTCATAACGCACGCCATGCCAACGCCATGTCCACAAAGCTTGAATACGGAATAGCTGCGTTAGGGATAGAGATAACAAGACCTGTTCAGGCAAATGCTGTTTTCTGTAAATTAAATCAGACTCAGATTGATGCTCTATTAAAGAGTTATTTCTTCTATATTTGGGATCCTGCCACACATGAGGTAAGGTTCATGACATCTTTTGATACAACAGAGCAGGACATTGAAGGATTCCTCGATGTCCTAAAAAGTACGATCTAATTCAGGATAGAGTTTATGGATCAGATAGATGATCGCCTTGCTAAGCTAGAGAGCGAGATTATCGAGATACGAAATCGCAACGCTCGCGTAGACCTTGAGAAAGGTTGGGAAACTAGCACTGTTCGTAAAGTAGCAATTATTGTCCTCACCTACTTCTTGATGAATATCGTTTTCTATCTAGTTGGATCAGAGAAATTTTATATTGATGCCCTTATTCCTACCCTTGGATATCTTTTATCCACACAATCAATCGGGCTTCTAAAAGGGATTTGGGTGGTGATGCACCTTCGTAAGATCGGTAAAGTCGATCACAATTAGCTTTGTTCCGTTAGAGAGTCCTACTTGTTAACGGGGCTCTAAATTCAAAATTAGGCTTAATACTAGAAATTAAGGCTAGTTATCAGCTGTTTTACTATAAATTTATTTATCTTTATCTCTATTTCTCGATCTGCTATCGTTTTTCTTTAAACTGAAAGTTCTTATTTTTACTTTCACTATGTTTGCATCTCTTAAAGCGCTTCTCTTCCTTGGTAAACAACCACAAAGCCCTTCTGCTGAGGACCTTGCTCAGCTTGCGGTTAGAAAACGAGAGGTTGAACTATCCCAAGATAACCCCACATTAATCTCGAATATTTGCAGCGAGCGCCTGAGAGGGAAAAGCGGTGGTTCGTATTTCAAGATGGAGTCGCCTCCTAGTCGAGCACCACTCCAAGAAGCAGTTAAATCTCTAATCGCTGATTTTGGAGCAAAGGCTTTGCCCTTTATCGTTCCAAGAATTCAAGGAGTCACGCGTATAGGAGATTATGCTGATTCGATCTCTTATTCAGATGTCTCAGACATAATGGAGATCGTTCGTAAGAGTGGATTAGAATCTGAGATGGTTGATGCCTTATTGCAGAATATAAAATCTACAGGCTGGGGACCTCAGGTCATGACTGCCGTACACTCCTTCAAAGATACTAGGCTTGTTAATCCACTAATCGGATATCTTATAAGTAGTGGTTCTCAACGTTCACCACTTTGTCACTATAGCCGCAAGGATACAGTAGGTGATTATGTCTTAGAATCTCTTGAGGCTATCGCGCGCTCGAATCAAGGTTCCGTTGCAACTTATTGCCTAGAGGCAGCAACAGATTTCAATAAAGTGATTAATGGATCGAGATCTCGTGATTCCGCTGGAGTACAGTCCTTTGGAGACCTTGTTCTTGAAGCATTGAAACGCGAGGGCAAGATCGGCGAAAGAGCTCTCTTACAGATCCAAAACCTCTTAGCCAATGGCCTAATAACCAGCAGCACCTTAAACAAGCTGAACGAGTTCATTGATTCGAAAAAAGATGCGATGCAGGGAGAGCTTTATGTTCGATCTCAATTCCAAATTGCCCGCCATCAATTGCTAACTGGCAGTTACCTAAACGGGGAATCCTTCGAAACTATTTCAGACAAGTTAACCTCGTTAGATTCTCAAGATGCTGAGATTCAGGATCTCCAACGATGCTTATCAGATCTTCTTGTGCAGGTTAAAGTTCACAGTGAATTTGATCTGTACCCTACAGCCGCAGCGCTCTTGCCACAGGCTTACGAGCGATTCCAAAAAGATAAAAAAGTAGATGTGCAACTAGTGCCGGCAAAGTTGGAGCGATTTCATGAAGAGATAGAGTCCAGTGCAGACGATCCATCTGCTGCGATAGCGCCTAATTCTCCACATCGCCAAAGATATGTGAGATACGAACCTCGCGACAGGCAGGTCAGGCCCGCTAGACTTGTAATCGCTAATGCAGCCTAAATAGTCAAAATATCTTCACTATTGATGAAGGGTTATTTTCCAGGTAATGGATCCTGGAATGCCATAAATCAGCTATTAGAGCGGCTTAACTTTATCTTTACTCCAGGGTGATCTTGAAAAATCTTACCACAATTTTTGATAAGCTAATTTTCACAACACTCTGTGCCTCTTTCTTTATTTGCAAGTCTATACTCCTCCCCTCAGATTCCTTCGCTGAAAATTTAAAGATTGGATATATCGGATCACTAACAGGCGATGTCGCTATTCTTGGAGAGGAGATTGTTAGGTCTATTCAAGTTGCAGTCGAACAGGTCAATCAAGCGGGTGGAATCAATGGTAGGAAGTTAGAGCTTAAGGTTGAGGACGATGGATACGACATCAAGCGCACACTCTCTGCCTATGAGAAACTAAAAGGCGAGATAAATTCAAATATTATCTTCATGACTACTTACGGTGGTCTTTTCGCTCTTGGTAAGCGACCAGAAAAGGATGGGATCGTCATTATCGATACCTTGGATTGCAATGATAGCTTAGTGAAAACTTCACAGATGCATACCTGCGTTGCTACCAGGACAGAAAGTATCGGTGAGTCTTTTATAAGAAAGATTAAAGAGAATGGCGGTGGCTCAGTAGGAGTTCTATACGAACAGGAAGCCTGGTTCAACTTTATTGTTGATACGTTAAGAAAAGGAATCGGTAAAGATTTGGTAGAAGTCATTGCACCAGCTTCTGCTCCTGATTATCGCGCTGAAGTCCTGAAGCTTAAAAGTGCTGGAGTTAAGCATATTGTATTTTTAGGTAATGACGCGATGGGTCGTGCGATGACTCAGCTACGCCTATTAGAGATCCCTGCCCCATTTTACTCTATAGCTTCTGTTACAAGTCCTGGCTTTACTCAATTGGCTGGAAAATCTCTTAACGGCACCTTTGTGTCGAATTGGCTAATCCCACGAGGCGATCAGTACAAGAAGCTTGCTGATGGATTCAAGGCTCTGCATCAAAAAGATCTGACCTTAGACTTTGTAGCTGGACCAAGCTATGACGCAGCAACACTTGCATTCTCAGTGCTTCGCAAACTCTATCAGGAGACACCAGTAGTTTCTGGTAAATCAATTAGAGATGCACTTACGAAGGAAGAATTAAATGGCGTATCTGGGCATATCAAAATGGATCCAGATGGAGCGGTCAGGTCGATTCAAGAACGTATTTTTAGGTATGAAGATGGGCAGTTGATAGATTTGAAGTAAAATCTATATTTGAATTTTATAATGAGTATCTTTGA
>CAZTER010000223.1:0-4157 GCA_964612045.1 uncultured Bdellovibrionales bacterium | reverse complement strand
ATTAGTTGTCTTACCTCAGAAGATCCGATGCTTTGAGTTAGGCAGTTTGTGATACATATATTCTGGCCATGAATATCGAATAATTCAGCTCCATGTGGATAAGTAAAAAGATGAGTTCCTCGTTCTCTAACCCAATTTCCTATCTCGTGTAGGCGTTCAACTGAGATCTCATGTGTTGTGATCCATTTATGAACTTCGCTATCTGAAGATTCGTGGATCTTAGTAACAGGTCTTATCGCTAATTGCTCAACAGCATGATCCTTGGAAAAAGCAATCATACTTTCTAGGTTGTATGGTGAATCGATATATCCACTACATAGAGTTACAGAGAGTCGGACTGTATAGTCATTCTCATGTAAGAGGTTGATTAAACCAGGAAGGTCGATGTAGCTACTTGCAGAAGGTAGGTAGATCTTTCTGTTTGCTTCTGCCTCGTAATGCACTACCGAGATTGATATCGTGGTTAGTCCCAGGTCGTGCCATCTTTCAAGAAATGGAAGATATTGCGCCTCTCGTTGTTGTAATAATATTCCATTGGTCTGTAGCTCAATAAATGGAAATTTATATTTTTGTAATGCTTCAAGGTAGTCAGTGATCTGATCTGGAAATATTGTTGGCTCACCCTTTCCAGTAATCATTACCGTTTGAGTATCACTTCTACTAGCAAGTAGTGCTGCTTTGTGAAAATTCCTCCAATCAATCTCAGGTTTTCTTGTTGAAACTCCAACTGCTGGAGTCATCTTGGAGATGCAGAATGGGCATATCGCGTTGCAGATAGCATTGCCGGCTACTAAGCTTAAGAGTGAAAATTTCATGTCATTCTCCTTTTTTAGAGAATGGCAAAATTTGTAGCTAAATTTAAATTTGTATAAAAATTACTATAATGAGTGTTATTAAGTGTAAATTAATAGATATATTATAGTAATTAATCGCGCTCACTGTTCGGAATTTTTCTTCCGTGCGGATCTAACTCAGTCTTAAGTTCGTTGTTTAGAGATTGTAGCGTGTCGCTAGAGATAAAATGCTCTGCTCTATGAGATGGGGCATGTAGATGATCTTCAGCAAGAGGGAGGTTTGTTGAGAGATAGCTCTCCCATAATCTATGAGAGCGAATTACTTCTTGCGCTTTAAGTAGGCCACTAGGAGTTAGTTGATATAGTTTATCATTAGTTGTTATCAAGCCTTTAGTCTTTAGATAAAATAGAGCGAGCTTTTCAGAAAAACCATCAAGCTTTAATTCTAAATCCTTTCCGCTCTCCTGTTTTCTATATAATTCCCCTAAGAGGTCTTCGGTTAAGATTCTAAGTCGTAACTTAATCCTTCTAAATAATTGAAATATAACACCAGACCTATAATTAATTAGGAAAACAAGAAAGAAGAGGACTCCTGAGGTGGAAGCAATAGCTCCAGCGCTAGAGGTGTTTAGTTGAACAGAGGCGAGGTAGCCAACAATCGCGCTAATTGCTCCGAATAGAGTGGAGAGAGCGAGGGTATTTTCTAATCGTTTACAACACAAAAGTGCAGCGGCTGGTGGAGATATTAGAAGTGCGATAACTAGAATTGAGCCAACTGCTTCAAATGCTGCAACGCATGCGGCTGCAACTAGTGTCATAAATATATAGTGAATAATCGTTGAGTTTATTCCAACACTATTAGCAAACGCTGGGTCAAATGCGGATAGTTTTAACTCTTTAAAAAGGAGAACAATCACAATTAATGAGATAGTTCCGATAATTGATATAGTTAAAAATGCTCTAGGAATATCTACTCCGAGTACAGAGATCGTATCAAAAGGAGCAAGCTCTAATAGACCATAAAGAACACAACCTGGATCTAAATCTACATTTCTTGCTGCTAAAGTAATTATAATTACTCCGATTGCAAAAAGAGAGCTAAAGACAATTCCCATGGCTGCATCATCTCTGATCCTTCCAAAGTGTGTTAAAAACTGCGTTGCTAAAACAGTAGTTAGCCCAGCGCCAAAAGCTCCTATAAGCATAGGAATAAAACTTCTTGAAGAGGTAAGTAGAAAAGCGATAGCTATTCCAGGAAGAATTGCGTGAGAGATGGAATCTCCTAATAAGGAGAGTCTTCTTGCCACCAAAAATGTTCCTAACAACGAACATGTCATAGCAGCCATTACTGCGATCGCTATAGTCCAGATATCGTGTGGAAGTAGTCCTAGGTAACTCATCTTTTTATACTCTCCCGAACTCGTTTCTGAGTTAATAGAGTAGCTAAAACGCCCCTTTTCGGAGCAAAGAGAAGGGAGAGAGAAAAGATTGAAGTTGCACAAAGTACAATTGCTGGTCCAGTAGGTAGAGCATGCGATTCTTGAGAAAAGGAGACAGAGGCACTTATTAGAACTCCAGCAACAGCAGCAGCTCCTCCGAAGAAACCAGCGAGAGGCACTACAATTGAAAGACGATCACTCCAATATCTGGCAGAAACTCCCGGAATAATTAACATAGCTGCAATTAGAACAACTCCAACTGCTGGAAGTCCTACAACAGTGCATAGGGCAACTAGTGACATTAGGAGCAGATCTAATCTCTTAACTGGAAGTGGAATTGTTCGTGCAAAGCTCTCATCAAAGCAGATTACAGTGAACTCTTTAAATAGGGCGACAACTATAGATATTGTAATAATCGCTGCTATCGCAATGATAGTGACATCAATAGAGCTCATGCTAGCTGCTTTACCGAGAATGTATCCATCAAGTCCAGCTCTATTACCGCCAGGTTTGTTCTGAATTATTCTGGAGAGTGTGATTCCAAATCCAAAGAAGGTGCCTAATACTAGAGCGAGGGCAGTATCATCTTTTAGTCTTGAAAAATTTCTAATCAGAGTGACTGCTAATATGCCAACTAAACCTGAGATAAAAGCGCCGAGAAGAAAGAGTGGGATATTTTTTCCACCAATTAATAAAAAAACTAGACATAGTCCTGGAAGAGCTGCATGAGCTAGTGTGTCTCCGAGTAATGCTCTTCCGCGTAAGACAGAGAATGTACCAATGACTCCACTCGTAATTCCAAGTATGGCAGAGCCCGCCATAACCTGAATTGTGTTGTAGTCATTTAAAGAAGGAAGGGAGAAGATCATCTACATTAGCCCTTATTTGAGTTCATCTCATGTCGAACCTGCTCTAGGAGCGTTAACCTCCCTCCATAAGTTTTAATGAGATTCTCCCTAGAAAAAACCTGCTCTGTTCTTCCTGCTGCTACAAGGTGAACGTTTAGTAAGATCACACCATCAAAATACTCTTGAACTGTTTGAAGATCATGATGCACCGCGATGACAGTTCTCCCGGATTCTCTAATACTACGCAAAAGCTCTACTAAAGATCTCTCTGTTGCAGCATCAACGCCAGCAAATGGCTCATCCATGATATATAGATCTGCTTCCTGAACTAAGGCGCGAGCTATGAAGATTCTCTGTTGCTGACCGCCAGAGAGTTCGCTGATCTGTCTTTTCGAAAATTCTCCCATTCCAACACGATCTAAAACCTCTTTAACCTTAGAATGGTCTTCCTTGCTTGGTCTCTTCAGCCAACCTAATCGTCCATAACGTCCCATCATTACAACATCATAGGCTGTTACAGGAAAATCCCAGTCGACACTCTCACGCTGCGGAACATAAGCAATCCTCGAACGTGAGTTAGTAAGTGATCTTCCAAATATTGAAACCCATCCCGAGGCAAGTGGAACAAAGCCAAGAATTCCTTTTAATAATGTTGATTTTCCAGCTCCGTTTGGGCCTACAATTGCAATTAGCTGTCCAGATTCAATCTGAAAATCCACGTTCCATAAAACAGGTCTATCTCGATAAGCAATCGTTAGGTCGTGTACTTCAAGTGCGATAGTTTTACTTTCCATACTTATCCTGATTATTTCAAGGCAGTTCCAATCGTCGTAACGTTGTGTCGTATCATGCCGATATAGGTTCCCTCTGGTGTATTATCAGGGCCGAGAGCATCACTGAATAATTCTCCACCTAGCTTTAGATCATGACCTTTTGCTTTGGCTCCTTCTATTAGCGCTGTAACAGTTTTGTGAGGAACGCTAGATTCGACAAAAACAGCTGGAATCTTCTTGGTTACGATCTCGTTAACTAGTGATTCAATATCTTTTAGACTAGCTTCGCTATCAGTGCTAATT
>CAZTER010000222.1:0-4162 GCA_964612045.1 uncultured Bdellovibrionales bacterium | reverse complement strand
AGAACTTAGTATTTAGCTTTAAGTTTAACTTTCTTATTTTGAGCTTAATTTAACCGCTAAACCTATAAACCTACTTTAAGTTTATAGAGCAGAAGAAAACAGATCAAAGAATAACAGAACTCTACAGATATAGAGCTTTTATTATTTTGACTCTTCAGCCTTTGGCGCTGAAGCTTTTGGTGCTGCTGCACCCTTCTTCTTGCGGCTTAACTTCTTCTCTTCGAATGCTACATGCTTACGTAGAACTGGATCATACTTACGTAGAGCTAGCTTCTTATCTCCACCAGTGCCTTTTTTCTTCTTGTTCTTTCTATTGATATAGAAAAAGTTTGTACCACCAGCTGAAACCAAAAATTTTGTCTCTTTAGGAGCCTTTGCCATACCGTACCCTTACACACATATATGCTGACTACACCGGGTAACTCCCGATCAGCGTACAAACACACTATCTATATGGGCTCATAGTCTGAAAATTAACCTGAGCATCCACGAGCGGCCCATATTGCCGCAAATTTCTTAATAATTCAAGCTTCCTACCCTTATAGCAGCAATTGGTGTAAAGGTTCTGGTGGTGCTGTGGAGCAGCATACTTTATTCAAGCCATGAAACTGCTCTATTATTAGGTCCGGCACAGGTTTGGGAGTTTGGAAGAATGAATATATTTGAAGAGTTAGAGTGGAGAGGCCTATTACAGGACGTATCAGATCGTCAGGCCATGGAGAAACTCCCTTCAGGTCAGTCATTCTATGTTGGCTTTGATCCAACAGCCTCTAGCCTCCATTTTGGCAATCTCCTACAGATCACAACTGCCACCAGGCTAGCTAAATTTGGCTATAAGCCAGTAATGCTTTTTGGAGGAGCTACTGGCTCAATTGGAGATCCATCAGGAAAACGTAGCGAACGTCCCCTACTCAGTCGTGAACAGATCAATGCTAATGTAGCAAAGCACACAGCTACAGTTCAGAATATTATGGCTCGCGCAGGAGCATCGGCTAGCTATGTTAATAATTTAGACTGGACCCACGAAGTATCGATACTCGATTTTCTTAGAGACGTTGGAAAGCATTTCACCGTGAACTACATGCTATCCAAGGATTCTGTTTCTCAGAGAATCTCAAGTGAAGTTGGAATATCCTTTACTGAGTTCTCATACATGCTTCTACAAGCGTGGGACTTCTACCATCTATACGAAAAGTACGGAGTAAAGATCCAATTTGGCGGATCAGATCAATGGGGCAACATAACAGCTGGATTAGAATTAATTCGAAAAAAATGCGGTGGAGAAGCTTATGCATTCTCCCTTCCTCTAATCTTAGACTCTCAAGGGAAAAAACTTGGAAAGAGTGAAAGTGGTGCGATCTGGCTCGATGCTTCACTCCTCTCTCCATTTAAGTTTCATCAGTATTGCTTAAATATCTCTGACGTAGATGCGCCTAAACTTTTACGCTCATTTACATTCCTCACGCGTGAAGAGATCTTGAACCTAGAGGAGTCAGCAAAAAGTGCTCCGGAAAAGAGAATTATGCAGAAGGCTCTTGCTGATTCGATGTGTGAATTTGTACATGGGAAGGAAGCATTAGAAAGTGCTCAGAGATGCGCTCAAGTTTTATTTGGAGGATCACTTGAAGGACTCTCAGAGGGAGATCTTCTAGATATATTTTCAGATGCACCATCAACTACGATTAGTAGATCTGAGATAGAGACAACCACCCTTTTTGATCTTTTCCATCGATCTGGACTTGCTAAGTCTAAAGGCGAGGCTCGACGTCTAGTAGATAGTGGTGGAGCTTACCTTAACAATGAAAGAATTACAGATGGCGCGGTATTATTAAACGCTACTATAGCCAAGGAGCGTAATATAGTGGTGATAAGATCTGGAAAAAAACAATATCAGATAGTTCAGATTAAAGATTAGCCTTCCAATGTCGAAACAAACTATCAAGATCGGAGATGCTGTTAAGGTTAAACAGATTAATCGATCTGGAACAGTTACTGGGATTAACTCAAACGGATCTATTCGAGTTGAATGCGGTAGCATCTCTGTTAACTGTTCAATCGAACAGATTGAACAGTTAACTAGCCTTCCAAAGAAGAAAGAAGACCTGAAAGTTAAAAAAATTGAGATAACTCCCGCAGAAAAGCGGAGTTGGAGTTCTCTTAGAAAGCTAGATCTTCATGGGAAAACAGTCACAGAAGCGATTGAGCTAGTCTCCTCTCATATCAGCAATAGCGTAATTGGCAACATGGATGAGATTGAGATTGTACATGGGATTGGTAGTGGCGCTGTAAGAGACGCCATTCACAAGCTATTACAACAAACTCCTGCCGTTAAAAGCTTCAAACTACATCAGTTTAATCCAGGTGTTACCCGAGTTTTCCTATAGAATTTGGAATATTTAGATTAGGATGACTTAAAAATCACTCCCGGTTATTATAGGGAGTCCTTCAACAAAATGCGCAATAATCTGGAGATTATATGAGTAAGCGAATCATACTTTTGGCTTTTCTATCACTAGTTTCCCCCACTCTGCTCTTCGCTGATAAATTATGTCTTAAATCTGCCCTCAAGAATGGAAAGATAAAAAACTCTGTTAAAACAGTAGCTACTGGGACTAAGTGCCCACGTGGATTTACTACTCTTTTAGATTCCTCGGATAAAAGCATGACTAATATCCTAACTGGGCCACAGGGACCGACAGGACCGGTTGGACCTAAGGGAGATAAAGGCAATGTTGGTCCGCAAGGCGTTCCTGGTTATCTAGGTCTACAAGTTGTTGTTGATTTTTCAGATACAAACTCAGTAAGCCCTAAGTCAGCTAGAGCAGATTGTCCTGCTGGCACACAGGTTATTACTGGATCTGGTGGAGCACTTGATGGGTTAGGTGTCCCGACTTCTCTCAAGATAGCGATCTCACACTCCTCTGTTCCTGCTCTATCTAATTCATTTTTAGTTCAGGCATATGAAACTGAAGCGACTTCAAGCAATTGGTTCGTTCATGCCGTTGCAGTATGCCGTCCTAATCAATAAAAGCAGTTAGGAGCTAGATAAGCGTACGATATCTAGTCATAAGACTATTACCAAACTGCTATCTAAAAGTTGGGAATAGCTCTTCTTTAATCTTGTTCTCTTCTGCCTCATTCTGATCATTATTATTTGATCTCTTTGTATCTTCAAAAGCTATCTCTTTAATACGCTCTTCAATTGGTGTCATTATATATGTAAGTATAGTTAACCCATACTCGCGCTCATTATCAGAGAGCTTCGTACTCTCGGTGATAAATTTCACTATCTTGTTAAGAGCCTTTATCGTCTCACCGACCTCTTCTCTCGATGCAAGAGAGCGACCTAAAATAGAAGCAGCATCTACCTGTAATATTCCCGGCAAGAATGGATTTTTAATAATCTTTGTCTTATCTCCCTCTTCCTTATCAGCTTCACCATCTGCTACCTCTGTGAGATCTGCATCTTGATTAGCTTTTTCTGTATCCTGCTGAACCTCGCCTAAATCTTCAGTCTCCGAATCATTTTGAGATTTTTTCTTTATAGCTTTTTTCCCTTCACTCTTACTTACAACGGATCTACAGATGGAAACCCAAAGCTTTACAAATGGTCGACAATCAAGGCAATCCTGATCTCGTTCGACAAGTGGCTCTAAGAAAGATCCAAAGAGATCATTTCTACTATCTAACGCTAATGCATCACATAAAAGCTTAAGATCGCTTCTATGCTTACCATACTCTCCTGGTCGAGCTGGCTTTGAGGACTCTAGATTGTCTCGAACATGGGGCTTACTATCATCAGCCATCAAAGGAAGAGGAGTTAGTTCAATACTAATACTAAATATTGAGAAGATGATCAAAGAGATAGATAAAACTTTAGGAGTTAGATACAAGAAGAGCCGGTAGTTGCTAACAAGCGACACACCGGCTCTTCTTGCATTCATCGGATTAAGCTGCTCCCTGAGCCTTCATTTCAACTAAGGCATCTTTTCTGGAGAGTCTAATCTTACCTTGACGATCAACTTCAAGGACCTTTACCCACACCTCATCACCTTCACTTACTACATCAGTAACACTTCTGACACGCTCATCAGAAAGCTGAGAGATATGAAGTAATCCATCTGTTCCAGGGAAGATCTCAACAAAAGCACCGAAATCAGCG
>CAZTER010000221.1:0-4167 GCA_964612045.1 uncultured Bdellovibrionales bacterium | reverse complement strand
AGTAAGGTGCAAAGTTTGATCAAAGGATACTTTCTTCAACTTAAACCCCTCTAAACCACTAGGAGGGTCCTTCATCATCTCTTGCAGAGAGTTTAATGCTGCATCATTACCTACCACAACAATTACGAAATCCCCGACTCTCCAACGATTCTTAGCGACTTCAGTTATATCCTCAGGGGTCAATTCATTAATTTTAGTAAGATATCCATCATCAAAATCTGATGGGAAGCCTAGAAGTTGTTGAGTAGCCCTGCGATTGATAGTTTTCTCAGAGGAATCAACATTAAAGATAAAAGAGGTGCTAATAGCTCGCTTTACCTCTTCTAGATCTTCACTAGCTGGAGGTGTCATCTGAAGATCTGCTAATTCAGCTAAAGTAGCTTTAATCCCAGCTCCGACACTCTCTCCTTTTGTCTGAAACGCGATAAAATTACGCCCCTTCACTACTCCAGGAGCTATTGCTCCATGAATAAAATAAGCTAGTCCAAGCTCAGTTCTAACTTTTCTTACCAATCTTGATCCAAAGAATGGAGAGCCAAAGATCTCATTAAATCCATCAATCTTATATTGATCTTCAGTGAACCTTGGAACTCCTTGATGACCTACGTATATGGCTGCTTGAGAGATCGGCTTTGAAACAAAATAGATTCCTGGAGTAGGACTAAAATTTAATGGTGGCACAGGGCCTAGGTCAGATCCACGAGATCGCCAACTTCCTAATGTTCTTTCAATCATAGACTCAAGCTCTGGACGTGTGATGTCACCTACAACGACCAAAAGCCCTCCATCAGGCTTAACTAATTGTCTATGCATCTTTAAGATCTCGTCCCGCGAGATCCTAGTTAGATCTTTCTCCAGCATGATTCGACCATAAGCTGAATCTCCAAAAACTAATTCAGCAAAAGAAACTCCTGCTATCTGCCATGGATCATCTTTACGACGTAGGATCTCTTCTTTCGCCTGCCCCTTCCACAGATCAAGTCTAGCTTGATCAAATCTAGGTCGAAGAAGAACATCTCCAAACAAGGAAAAAACTCGTCCTACATCACCCTTTAAAGAACGAAATGAAACTGCGCCGAATTCTCCAGCATAGGAACTTCCGATCTGAGCACTAAGCTCTTCTAGCTCCTGATCAAGCATATCTGGCGATAGCTTTTGCGTACCGCCTGACCTCATCTGAGCTCCCATAGCGCTCGTTACTCCCATGAGCTTCTCTGATTCCCAAAGGCCGCCACCTTTAAGATAGAGAGTTCCACTAACTACTGGAACCTCTGGATCTGCAATAAACAAGACAGATAAACCATTCGATAATTTCCACTGCTCTGGCTCTTTGGGCTTGAAGTTTACTGCTTCCTGTGAACTTGGCTCTATAGTCCCTTTATAGGAAGAGCATCCATTTAAGGCAGATAGAATTAACCCCATGCAACAAATTACTACTATGCTTCGGCTAAACATTAACGCCCCCTATTCGAATCTCTTTTATCCTCAACCCGTGCAACGACTCGGTTAGCACGAACTAGATACTGATTTGCTACTCTCTTTATATCAGCGGCTGAGACATTCATTACTTGATCATACCAGTTAAAGAGAGACTTCCAATCATGATGAAGCAACTCTACTGAGGCTAGATCTACAGCTAATCCTGAATTTGATTTAAGTTTTCCTAAATACTCAACAGCCATGGCTCGCTTAGCAATCTTGACCTGTTGTTCCGTTGGTCCTTTTTCCTTTAGTCGATCAATAATCTGATCGAAGATCGTCAGATTTTCCAAATTGGAATGGGGAAACTTAGGTGTAATTCCAAAAAGAAGAAGGTTTGGATACGCATTTCCAGGAGCCTCGAAGACATCGACAGAGGTAGCTATTTTCCTATCTTTTACTAACTCAGTGTAAAGAGGTGAAACCGAACTTCCAGCAAGGATCTCTGACATTACAGAGATCACTGCATCATCAGGATCTGGATAAATCGGCTTCTTGAAGCCAACATACATGGCAGGAGATGACTCATGTTCAAGAACAACAGAGCGCTCGCCTTCTTGTTTAGGCTCAACCATTGTTGGTCTAGCCGGCATCGGAGCAGATGGGATATCTCCGAAATAACGCGTCACAATCGGGAGATCTCGATCTGGATCAACATCACCGACGAAAGCTATCACTATATTTCCAGGTACATAGAAACGCTTTCTAAATTTATCTAGGTGAGAGGCTGTAAGCTTCTTAAGATCATTAACATAGCCAATTACAGGATTCTGATATCTATGATGAAGGAAGGAAACTCCTAGAAGCATCTCATAAAGCTTTCCTTCTGGAGAGTCATCTGTCCTCATCCTTCGCTCTTCAAGAACCACTTCTCGCTCCTGATAGAACTGTCGCATTACTGGGTCTTTTAAACGAGCAGCCTCCATTCGACACCAGAAATCAAATTCACTACTTGGAAGATTAACAAAGTAACGAGTTAGCTCACTGTCAGTAGTAGCATTCATTCCTGAAGCGCCGCGGCGCTCGTACTCTCTGGTAAATTCATCTGAAATCCAAAGCTTTGCTAACTGTTTATGGATATCCGCCCACTCAGCTTGCTCCTTCTCTGGAAGATTCCCCTGTTCATCCATATGGGGAGCAATCTCTTCCAATCGATCTAAAAGTCTCTTTTCACTTTTATAATCAGAAGTTCCGATCTTTGAGGTTCCTTTGAAGGCCATATGTTCAAACATATGAGAAATGCCTGTCTCCCCCGGAACTTCATCACTTCCGCCAACCCGCGCTGCTACTACTCCAGCAAAAACTGGTGCGTCTCCTCGTTTATAAAAAATGACTCTAAGTCCATTTTCAAGTGTAAATTCACGAACTGATTCTTTGAAGTTGTTAAGTGTTTTTTGATATTCATTTCCCTCTGCCAGAGCAAAAGAAACAGAGAAAAAAGTTAATAGAGATAACGTTACTAAAATTAGTTTAATTCTCACTTAACACCAACAATGAAATAACAAATCTGATAAAAGTAATCTGGCAAGATATAGTTCGATCAAAAACGACAAACTATTCTTACGGCACAACTAAAAGAGTGCTTCAAATAATAGTTGATTCGCTTATTAATGAACAATAGCCGAAAGGCATAGATTCCAGGGATATTTAAAATAAGGTTATTCAATGAGCGGGAGAGTAAAGCTAACTATCGTACCTCCCCCTGACCGTACCTCAAAATCAAGCTTTCCTTTATGGATTGCGAGATAGCGAGAAACAAGGGCTAATCCTATGCCCCCTCCTTGTTGCTCTAATTTATCTCTATCCAATTGACCAAAGAGACTAATCGCTTCTCTCACCTTTTTTATATTCATTCCTATGCCACGATCTCTAATCTCAAAGACCACACTACTCTCTCGTTGAGATAGTACAAAATCAATCTGCTTTTTATCTGACTTAAACTTTCTAGCATTACTGACTAGACGATTTAAAACTTCACACATCTGCGGTTCATAAACTAAGACTTTCGCTGTCGAAGTCATTATAGTTACTGTGGTTTCAAATCCCTCATCGCTAAGCTCGCTTTCTATTGATTGAACATATTGCTGAATAAATTCAGCCGCATTAATTACATCAGCTCTTTTCTCGAATAGCTGTTGAGATATTCCAGCTTCTATCTGCTGTAAAAGCATAAAATCAGTAACTAATCTTTCAAGTCTTTGTCCACCACGGTGAATCGCTTCAATTAAGGTTTTGACCTTTTTGACATCCATCGCCTGACTTGAGTCAAGCAAGATCTCAGCTCCTGTATTAATTGCTACTAGTGGCGTGCGAAATTCATGAGAAAGAACATGCACGACTCTTCGTCGGTAACTTTCAAACTGATCTTCTGCTAATCCTCGCAAGCTCTTTGAGCGGACTATCTTTCCCCGAATAACAGAAAGGAGATCTTTTGGTTCAAAAGGCTTAACTAAATAATCATCACAGCCTGTCTCACACCCCCTGCGAACCTCTTCTGGATCATCAAGAGCAGAGAGAAATACAAATGGAATATGAGCAAGATCTGGACGGCTACGAACCTCCTGTTGAAATCTAACTCCGTCCATAGCCGGCATCATCACATCGCAGAGGATTACATCAACCTGATTTTTCTCAAGAACACCTAGCGCATCCACTCCATTGATGGCCGCAAGGACATGAGATCCATCT